>JBNGDO010000108.1:0-15952 GCA_049975385.1 Anaerolineae bacterium
AGCCCAGAAACGGCAGCCCTTCCGTGACAAGACGCGCCTGCGCGCCGGGATGGATGGTGAGCCGCAATCGCGCCAAGCGCGCAATGATGGCATCATTCCAGCATTGCAACACAGCTTTATCGTTGGCGAACAAGATGAAGTCGTCCACGTAGCGCAGGTACGCGGCGCAGCCCAACTCGCGTTTCACAAAGTGATCGAACGGGTTGAGGTAAACGTTGGCCCAGAACTGGCTGGTGAGATTGCCAATGGGCAGCCCGCGTGGGCGGTCGAGGTCGAACAGGCTATCGCCGCGAAAGGTACGCGGGCGGTATTCTTCCGCCAGCACGCCCGCGCCGCTTTCGAGGATACGGTCGATCAGCCACAGCACGTCCGGGTCGTCGAGCTTGCGGGCCAGGGTACGGCGCAGAATGACGTGATCGATCGCCGGGAAAAATTGCTCCACTAGCCTCAAGGCCTGGCCAAAACACAAAGCCCTACGGGCTGAAATCTAGCCCGTAGGGCTTCGCTCTTATGGCGCGTGGGTTTATGAAGATTAGGAAAATAATCCGGTAATGGTTGGCCGCCGCTCGCCCGGCGATCAATCGCCGGGCAACAGGCCCACGCCCCGTCAACGGGGCTTCCGGAAGCCCGCTGAAGCGGGCGCGGCTCCGTAGCGTGGGCGTTGACGCCCACGCGTGGGCAATGAACCCGATTGCCGAGGTAAAATGCCAACCTTCATCAGCCCCGCGCCCTCAAACGAACGCCCCACGCCAGGGTGACGGGACGCGGCCCGGCCCAGGGCGTGGGGCTTTTCTATATTCGCCCGGTCTCCGATAGACCGGCCAGGAACGGGACGCGCTATTTTTTTGCCTCGGCCAGAAAGGTTGTCCCCGTCTGGCATTTCCGGCAGGCCGCGCCACCCAGAGGATGGCGTTCCTGATAAAAAATATGGCCGCCGCCGCCCGCCACCACCACCCGAAAACCGTTGTTCCTGTTGTCGTTGTTCGGATTCCTGTTGTTGCGGCAGGCGCAGCGCGCGTTCCTCTCATTATTGTTGAACGCGCCCCCGCGCACCACCCGGCGGCGGTTTCGCCCCGGCCCTTCTGCCAGTCCGGTAGACGGCAGATGGTAGACGGTAGACAGGGTTTGTTATCGCAAGGCCCGTCTACCGTTTACCGTCTACTGTCTACTGTTTTCCTCCAGCCACCCAACAAACGGCCAATCTCGGCGACCATGCCCGCGGCGTGCTCGTATTGCCCATCGGTGAGCCAATCCAGGCGCGCCGCCAAGCGGATGTAGATGCGCACTTTGTCCAGCGCCTCATCGGCCAGGTTGAGTTTGGCCAGACGCTCCCGCCCGTAGCGATAGTTAGCCTCCTGCAGCCGCTCGTTCAGGTCAAACGCCGCGTCCAAAAGCCGCTGCGTGAGCGAGAAGCGGTGCGCGCGCGGGAAGTTATTGGTCGCGGGCAGCAACCATTTCAGAAAGTCAAACGTGCGCACAAAAATAGGCATTTCTTCGTCGGGCATAGTGCCTCACACAAGACCTGTCAGTTTTATGAAAATCTGACAGGTCTCTCTTCTCTCTCCGCCAAAAATTAAAAAACCGCGCCAGAGGGGGCTTTGCCCCCTCTGGACTCCCCCCAGAGTCCAGAGGCGTTCTGACGAACGCTCCAGAGTCTCCAGAGCTCCAGAGGGCGCCCACCCTACGGGTGGGTCAGAGACCAGAGTCGATAGGGCCGCCGCCGCCCGCCACCACCACCCGAAAACCGAGGTTCCAGTCGTCGAGGTCCGGACTCCTGCTGTGTCGGCAGGCGCAGCGCGCGTCCCACTCATTATTGTTGAACGCGCCCCCGCGCACCACCCGGCGGGCATCGCCCTCCAAACCATTGGCCTCAGTTTTACCATAATTCTCGTAATTGTCGACCCACTGCGTCGCACACCATTCCCAAACGTTGCCGCTCATATCGAGCGCGCCGTAAGGCGTCGCGCCGCCGGGAAACGCGCCCACCGCGCTAGTGGTGTTGATGCCGGACTGATCATAATTGGCACAGTCGGGGTCAGGGTCGTCGCCCCACGGGTAAACGCGAGGAGAACCGGAGATTTGTTGATTGAAAATTTGCTGATTGAAGGTCGAGAGATCGGGAATAGAGCGAATGATGCGGTGTTCGCGATCGGGAATCACAAGACCACCACGGGCAGCTTTTTCCCATTCGGCTTCGGTGGGCAGGCGCACCTCCCAGCCTTCGGGCAGCCACTCACAGATGCGCCAGCGCTGTGTCAGCCAGCGGGAGAACGCGACGGCTTCGTACCAGGTCACGCCGACGACGGGATGGTTGGATAAAGTAAACGGCGTCCCATAATCGCGAGGGCCGGTGCGTTCGTTCCCTTTCCACCAGGACAAAGCCGCATCCGACCAATTCCACCACTCAACCTTTTTGTAGACTTCATCCTTTATAAAAGCTTCGAACTGCGCGTTGGTGATTGGATAGCGCGCCAGCCAATAGCCGTAGGGAATATCCTGGATGTGAGCTGGAGCTTCGTCGTCATACGCGCGCGGGTCAGGTGGAACAACCAGTTGCTCACCGGTCTCCGGGTGATGCGCAGGCTTACCCGTCTGCAGGTCAAGCACCGGTCCGCCAGTTTTGGACGCACCCATCACGAAGGGGCCGGGCGGGACGTAGCACCATTGAAGGTCGGGCAGTCGCCCCCCCTCAATCCCCCCCGCTGGGGGGGAAGTCAAAACGCCAGGGCGCGGGTCGCCCAGGTCGGCGAGGGCGCGCCCGGCGGCGGCGCGTTCGGGGGCAGGCAAAGCACTGTCCGCCATCACGTGCACCAGCCAGGCTTGCAAACGTTTGAGCAGGTATTGATGGCGTTCCGGCACACGCCGGTGCTGCTCGGTTTCGATGAGCGCCTGCGCGGCGCGCAACGCAGCATACCAATCAGCGTCCACCGGCGCTTCAGCAGGTGGCCAGTCGCGCGTACAGAAAGCGCTCACCAACGTCCAGATCGAGGAAGGCACGCCGCCCACCGCCTTGGCCGCGGCCAGCAGCGCCGCCTCTCGCCAGCGCGCGTCATCTTCGCGCAACCGATCGGCCAAGGTGAAAGGATAATCCTCTTCGGTCAAATGGCAGGCCGCCAGGTATTCCTGAAAGGTGCGATGCGGGAAGGTATAAACGCGTCCCTGTTCTCGCTCGATCAGCAGACCGGCACGGTTGATCAGATAGTCGATGATGCGCTGCTGCCCCTGGATTTTGGCCTTGTCCGCTTCCTCATATAACGCGCCGGCCAACTCACCCGCGCGGATGTCGTGCGTCCCGACCAGCGTGGGCTGCTTCCAGTGGGCTTCGTAGGCCACACGATTCAGGGCACGGCGTAGTTCCTCTTGCGCGATCCCCAACTCAGTAAAGACATCATACTCCTTGCTCGTCGGCTGTCCCTGCGCGTCAAACAGTTGCTTGGGACGCTGCCAAAGATCCAACAGCAGCATCACACTCTGCTCGTAAAGCTCCTGGCGGCGCTCCGGCAAACTACCACCCTCGCGCCAGCGATGCAACGACGTCATCAGGGTCAACAGGAGCGGGTTGGGCGCTAGTGCTGCCAGGCGCGGATTGTGTTCCACAGCATTGACCAATTGTTCGGCATAGCGCGCGGCGTTATCGGGTCCCAGCGCGGGGTCTTTCGCCCCCACATGCGCGTACCAGCGCGGGATAAAGTCTTTGATTTGCTCTTCATTGAAGGAAGCCAACCGGCGCGCCTCAAAACCGCTCAAATAAGCTTCCGGGTCCTGATAGGCATACGGACGGGTGGTCACCAAAATACGGCAGTGTGGAAAGTCGCAGGAGAACTGCTCCACAGCAGCTTTGAGCCGCAGGCGATATCTGTGCACCTCCGGCACCTCATCCAGGCCATCCAAAAGCAACAACGCGCCATCGCGTTGCTTGAGGTAGGTTTCCAGCACCGGCAGGCACGCATCCAGTGCGCCGTCGCAGGTTTCTACCCGCGCCAGTTCCGTCTGAATGAAGGCCCACAAGTCTTGGTCGGAAGGCAAGCCACGCGCAGCATAGTCGCGGAGTACCACGCGCACCGGCAGCAAGCGCGGCAGCCGCCATGCGTCACCCAAACGGCGCAGATTTGCATCTGGCGAGTTCAGCCAATCTCCAGCAAGGCACACAGTCACAAAATTGACCAATGTGGATTTACCAGAACCGGCTTCGCCACGCAGTACCAGACGCGGGTAACTCGACAATGCTTCCAAGACCGGACGGCGGCGTTCCGGTTCGCGATCTTCCTGCGACGGCAATTCACCCTTCTGCTGTCGCTCATCGCTGTCGTAGACATCGAGGTCGGTGAAGACGGCAGCCAGGTTGAGTTCAGCAGCTTCCTGGCGCGTGGCGGCTTTCAGATCCACGGTGGTCATCTTCAGGTAAGCGCACTTGCCCATCAATTCGCGCAGGTAGCGGTCGCGCAGGGCTTCGGGGGAGAGGGTGGGTTTTGGGGTGTGGGAGGCGGGTTGGTCAGAGGGCGTTGTAGGTTGTGGGGTCTGCGTTGTGGGTTGTGAGGCGGCAGATGGCGTGGGCGTCTCCGCCGGTGTCTCGGGTGTTTTTGGCTTTTCCTTTGGCTCTTTCGGCGTCAAGCGTGCCGAAATCGCCGGTTCAAAGAGGCCCAACAAATAAGCCAGGAAACAGAGCACAATCAGTGTATAGGGCAACCCGCGTCCAACAGCATCCAGCCACTGCGGAGCAAAGATTCCCGCGACGATAAAAATTACCAAAACAAGCACGCCAAAAAGCAAGAATTGGTCCTTTAGCTGGGCTGCCGTCTCCAAAATGCGCCCCAGGATGTCGGGCGCGTGCTTCAACGGATCAGGGGACAAATCATCGGGCAATGGATCGTCGGTCATTGGCACTTCCTAGATAACACGGATGAGAGAAATACACGATAGCCTTGCAAAAGTGATTATAGCATCCTCTCTATGCTGCGCCACTGTGGAAAAACTATGCCGACCACGAATACCTAACGAATAAACGAATGGAAACCTTCATGAACACGGGCTTTCGTATGACGGAAATCCGAATTCGTTAATTCGTTGCCTCATTCGTGGTCGGCACCCTTGACACCAGGTTAAGATATGGTATTATATTTCGTGGGCGAAATATTCTATAACGAAATTTTCACAATCGAAATTTTCGCACCCGAAACTTACCAACAGAGGAATTGGGGATTAGGGAGGCATTTTATGAATGAACCAGAACGCTCTCCGGCCCTGGCCACCATACAAAAATTTCTCAGCCTGTACCGCTATTTGCGACGGTACAGTCATCAAATGCACAGCCAGGGCGTGCGCGGACGCGAGTTTGCCACGCTGCGCTACCTAAACGAGGCCGGGCCGTGTTCCGTTGGGCAGGTGCAGGAGTACATCTATATCAGTGCCAGCGCGACCTCGGAAATGCTTTCCCGTCTGGAAAACGCCGGGTACGTCGCGCGGAAACGCTGCAAGAAAGATCATCGTGTGGTGTACGTCGAGCTGACGCCCGAGGGCCATCGTCTGGCCGAAGAGACCCCGCTCGGCGGCATCCCTCTTCTACGTGAAAAACTCAAAACCCTGCCCCCCGAGCGCCTGGAAATTTTGGACGAGGCCTTTTCGGAGTTGTTGGACTTAATGGAGATAGAAAGTAAATGAGTGAAAAATCGAACAAGCGGGAGAGTGAGAAAGCCGAACAGGGAGAGGAAGAGAGCCAACCGTCTTCGTCTCAAACCAAAGACATAGACATTCTTCTCCGGGCCTTCGGTTACCTGCGGCCTTACTGGCATTTGGTCGCGGGAGGCTATGTGCTGCTTTTGATGATCAATGGGGTGACCACCCTAAATCCCCAGTTGATTGGTTGGATTGTGGATCGCGGCATTGGGGAACAGGACATTGCTTTTCTGCGCTGGGCGGTGTTAGCGCTGCTGGGACTGACGGCTTTGAGCGGGGTGTTGGCTTTTTTCCAGGGCAAATGGATTGAGCAGGCATCTCAGAACGTGGCCTACGACTTGCGCAACCAACTTTATGAGAAATTGTCGAACCTCTCGTTTTCTTATCACGACCGCACGGAGGCCGGGCAATTGCTGGCGCGGGCGATGCAGGATGTAGATCGCCTACGTTTCCTCGACGGGCGCGCCACGATGCGCTTGCTCCAGGGAGCGGTTATGCTGGTCGTGACGGTGGTCATCCTGCTGGTGATGAATCCCCGGCTGGCGCTGTTGTCACTGGCGTCCATACCGGTGCTCACCTACCAGGCATACCAGTATTCACGCAAAATGCGCCCTCTTTGGCGCACGCTCCAGGATCAGATGTCGGTTTTGACGACTTTTGTCGAGCAAAACTTACGCGGGGCGCGCATTGTCAAAGGCTTTGCGCAAGAGGAAGCAGAGCTGGCCCGCTTCGAAGAGAAAAACGCCGTGTGGTTTGGGCTGGCGAAGGAGTCAGCCCTTATCCGAGCCATTAACAATCCACTGGTCACGCTGATTGCCAACGTCAGTACCATTTTTATCATCTGGTACGGCGGCCGCCTGGTGATCCAGGAATCACTGACACTGGGGGAACTGGTGGCGTTTACATCCTACATGGGGCAATTGGCCGGGCCAGTGCGGATGCTGGGCCGTATCGTACCCTTCATCAGCCAGGCCATTGCGTGTGGTGAACGTATTTTCGAGATCCTGGATGCCGAATCGGAGGTACAGGAATCACCCGATGCCGTGGAGCTGCCCGCTTTGGCAGGGCACGTGCGTTTCGAGGACGTTTCATTTGCGTATTTTAGACGGCGCAAGGTATTGGACCGCATCAGCCTGGACGCGCAGCCTGGGCAAATCATCGCGCTCCTGGGAACGACAGGGTCGGGCAAATCCACCATCATTAACCTGATCCCGCGATTTTATGATGTGACCGAGGGGCGCATCACCCTGGACAGTTATGATGTGCGTGATGTGACGCTGACCTCATTGCGCCAGCAGATTGGTATCGTGCTGCAGGAGACGACGCTGTTTGCCGATACGGTTCGCAACAACATCGCCTTTGGTCGCCCAGGTGCGACGCAGGATGAAATTGTCGCGGCGGCGAAAGCGGCGCAGGCGCACGAGTTTATTATGGAGATGCCCGACGGCTACGATACCCACGTGGGCGAGCGGGGTTCGACGCTCTCCGGCGGGCAAAAGCAGCGCGTCGCGATTGCGCGCGCGCTGCTCAAGGACCCGCGCATCCTCATCCTGGATGATGCAATGTCGAGTGTGGACACGGAAACCGAGCGCCTGATTCAGAAGGCGTTGGAGCGGCTGATGCAGGGACGCACCTCCTTCGTGATTGCGCAGCGCCTCAGCACGGTGCGCGCAGCCCACCAGATTTTGGTGTTAGATAAGGGGCGTATCGTGGCACAGGGTACGCACGACGAATTGCTGCGCACGTCGGGATTGTATGCGGATATCTACGAGCAGCAGTTGAGGCCACAAGAAGTGGCAGAATTTAGAGATAAAAATGCAGGCATCAAGGGCCAGGCGTCAGAAACAGCACAGTGGAAAATGCGCAGGGCACAGTATGCTACGGGCAACGCCTGACGTGGCGGCGGAATCCCGATACTGTCAAACTTAAGGGAGCGATCACTATGAGTTTTTCCATCGGTTCAACAAGTGTGGGGCGCGGACCGCGCGGGGCATTGCACTCGCTTGGCAAAGAGGACGAAGAGGCCGGGCGCGTTTTTGACGCGCACATTGTCCGGCGTTTGCTGGTATTTCTCGTGCCGCATTGGCGGACGATGGCAATTGCTTTCGTCTTGATGTTGATCTCGTCGAGCCTGGGACTGGCCGTGCCGTATCTGATCAAAGTCGCTATCGATCAACATATCATACAGGGCAATCTCGACGGATTGCAGACCATTGCCCTGCTGACCGCCGCATCCTTTGTGGGGCTGTACGTCTCGAGTTCGATACAGCAATATCTACTCTCCCGCACGGGACAACATATCCTGGCGGAGATGCGCAGCCAGTTGGTGCGCCACCTCCAGGATATTCACCTCGGCTATCACGACACGCACATCATCGGGGTGACCATCTCGCGTGTCTTCAGCGATGTAGGCGTGATCAACGAATTGTTGTCGCAGGGCTTGATTACGTTGGTCGGCGATTTGATCACACTGGTGGGCATTGTCATCGTGATGGTGTCGATGAACGCGCGGCTGGCCTTGTTCAGCTTTAGCGTGATGCCGCTGATGGTGATCGCGACACTCATTTTCTCCCGCCACGCCAAGCCGGCCTATCGAGAGACGCGCGCGACAGTGGCCGACGTCATCGGTGACCTGGCGGAAAACCTGGCCGGTATGCGCGTCATCCAGGCCTTTGCCCAAGAGGCCGTATCCCAAGAACATTTCGAAGAGGTCAATCGCGCCAACCGTGACGCCAACGTCCGGGCCATGACGCTGTCGTTTGTCTTTATGCCCACAGTCCAATTTTTGGGAATTTTGGCGACGGCCATCGTCTTGTGGTTTGGTGGGATGGCGATTATTGGCGGCAGTATGACGGTTGGCGTCGTCGTCGCCTTCCTCTCGTATGTGACGCGCTTTTTCCAGCCTATCCGTGAACTGAGCCAGCTCTACACGACGATGCAGTCGGCCATGGCGGGTGGCGAGCGCGTGCTGCACTTGCTGGACACCGAACCCGCCGTGGCGGACAAGCCTGACGCTCCGCCGATGCCCCCCATCGAAGGGCGCGTGGAACTGCGCGATGTGACGTTTGCGTATCGCGAAGATGAACCGGTGCTGCACAAGGTCAATTTGACCATTGAGCCGGGACAGACGGTGGCCCTGGTCGGGCCGACGGGCGCGGGCAAGACCTCCATTTCCAATTTGGTGGCGCGCTTCTACGAGGTGACGGAGGGCGCGGTCCTGGTGGATGGTATCGACGTGCGGGACGTCGCGCAGCGGTCGCTGCGGCGGCAAATGGGCATCGTGTCGCAAGACCCGTTCCTGTTCTCCGGCACCATCGCGGACAACATCCGCTTTGGCATTCCCGACGCCCCCATGGAGGCTGTCGAACAAGCAGCCCGGCTCTCCAATGCGCACGATTTCATTGTGAATTTGCCGGATGGGTATGAGACCGAAATCCAGGAAGGCGCGGTCAATCTGTCCCTGGGCCAGCGACAATTGGTGTGCATTGCCCGCGCGGTGCTGGCCAACCCGCGCATCCTCATTCTCGATGAAGCGACCTCCAGTGTGGATACGATGACCGAAATGCTTATCCAGGATGCGCTGGATCGCTTGCTAGCGGGACGTACCGCGATTGTCATTGCGCACCGCCTCAGCACCATCCGCAATGCCGATATGATTTGTGTCATTGACGACGGTCAGATTGTGGAGCAGGGGAAGCACGAGGCATTGTTGATGGCGGATGGACTATACCGGGAATTGTACGAGCGGCAGTTTGTGGATGTGGCAGCCGAATTCAATAAGGAGGCGTAATTCGTGAACTTAGTTTTGATCAAATCTTATACCGACAAACCCTGGCGAAGCCCAGAGACTTACCAATTGATAGAAGACAGCTTGCAGGAGAAATGGGGTGTTACATCAATCACGCCATCTAGTCAGGAGAGCCTTCACAATTTCCTGGAGCAACAACGCCAGCAGAATGGCAAGCCAGTCTTTGTCTTCAATGTGGCAGAATACCTTGATGAAGAAAACAAGGCAGGATTTCTGCCTGCCCTGTTGGACGATTGGCAGGTACCTCATTTAGGCTCCAGCGCTGAGACGGTCACCATTGGACTGGACAAAGCAAGGACCAAAGCGTTACTGGACGCGAATCAAATTCCTACGGCGGGATACTTCGTGGCAGACGATGATCGCGTCGATCTGGAGAGTCACACGGAAAATCTGACTTATCCGCTCATCGTCAAGCCTCTCCTGGAAGGGGGACACATCGGCATCAGTGAAGCGTCCATTGTTTACAATGCCGACGAATTGCGCAAGGCGATCCACCATGTCGTGGAAAATTACGAGCAACCCGCGCTCGTCGAGGAATATATCACCGGAGAAGGTATGCGTGAGTTCAGTGTGGGTATTATCGATAATGGAACCAGGATTTTGACGCCTATCGAAATCGATTATGCTTCGATGGACGTAGAGGAGAAAATCCTGAGTTACGAGGCGGCGCAAAAAGACCTGGAGCGCATCAAGCTGGTCGAAGATGAAGCTATGCGCGATGAAATCAACGATTTGGCAGCGAGGGCCTTTGATGCTGTGGGGGCCAGTGACTACAGCAGAGTCGATTTGAGGATGAATCAAACCGGTTGTTACGTGCTGGAGATCAATATCATGCCGGGGCTGGGGCCTCAAAGTTTCCTGCCCGATGCAGCAAAACAAATCCACGACCTTGAATACGGTGAACTTGTACAAAGTTTAGCTGAAAACTCAATGCGCCGTCAGTTCCTTTATAGCTGACAAGTGGGACTTTCTCAAATCCGAGTTAAGCACGTTTCACTAAAGAGATTACTGTGAGGTGACATGAAAACATTAAAGTATGTCTTTGGCTATACAAAAAATTACATCAAACCGTTGGCGCTGACCATTGCCAGCATGTTGGCTTTGGTTGGGGTGCAACTCCTGGCACCACAGCTTGTGCGGGAAATGATCGCCGCCGTCAACACGCCGGAGAATTTGGCGGAAGGTCTGAAAACAGTGAGCCGGTTGGCAATTCTGGCATTGATCGTCTACATCGCGCGGGCGTTTCTGCGATTCTTGCGTAGTTACATGGCCCACGTTGCCGGTTGGGGCGTGGTCGCCGACGCGCGCCGCCAGATCTACGCTCACCTGCAACGTCTCTCGCTGCGCTTCTACGAGGACAAGCAGACGGGCGATCTGATGTCGCGCATGGTCAACGACTCGGATATGTTCGAGACGCTCATCGCGCACGCCGTCCCCGATACGCTGGTCAACGTCCTCATGCTCATCGGCGTGATCGCGGTATTAATGAGCATGAACGTGCAGTTGATGCTGCTGAGCCTCATCCCGGTACCGCTCATCGTGATCGCGGCGCGTGGCTTCTCCAAATACGTACGGCCAGCCTTCCGCCAGCGTCAGAAGGAGCTGGGCGAACTGAACGCGACCCTCAACGACAACCTCTCCGGCATCCGCGAAATCAAGGCCTTCACCCGCGAAGACGTCGAAGCCACACGCATCGGCAAGCACATCAGCCACTACCGGGACTCCCTGTTGCGCGCCTTGCGGTTGATGGCGACCTTCCATCCCTTCGTGGAATTCTCCTCATCACTGGGCACCATCGTCCTCATCTACTTCGGCGGTCAGCTAGCGCTCAACCAGGTGTTGCCTATTGAGGACTTGGTGGCCTTCTTCCTGTACCTGGAGATGTTCTACCAGCCCATCCGCGCGTTGAGCGGCGCATGGGAAAACGTCCAGCACGCGATGGCCGGTGCAGAGCGCGTGTCCGAGCTGTTGCAAGAAACCCCCGAAATCTCTGACAAAGACGATGCCATCACGTTGCCCGGCAAAGCGAACGGCGCACTCAGCTTTCGCGACGTCAGCTTCCACTACGTGAAAGGCGACACCGTGATCTCCGACATCAATCTGGACATCCCGGCGAACACCGTTGTGGCCCTGGTCGGCCCCACCGGCGTCGGCAAAACCACGCTCGCCAGCCTCATTCCACGTTTCTACGACGTGGTCGATGGCGCCATCACCCTCGACGGGTACGACATCCGCGATTTGTCGCTCAAGAGCCTGCGCGAACAGATCAGCATCGTCTTGCAAGACGTTTTCCTGTTCCACGGGACCGCGCGCGAGAACATCCTCTTCGGGCGTCCCGACGCGACCGACGAAGAGGTGATCGAAGCGGCCAAGATCGCCAACGCCCACGAGTTCCTCCTCCGCCTGCCCAATGGCTACGACACACTCATCGGCGAGCGCGGCGTCAAACTCTCGGGCGGGCAAAAGCAGCGGCTTGCCATCGCCCGTGCTGTGCTCAAGGATGCGCCCATTCTCATTCTGGACGAAGCCACCTCCTCGGTCGACACCGAGACCGAGATGCTCATCCAGCAAGCGTTGGAGCGTCTGATGGTCGGGCGCACGACCATCATCATCGCCCACCGGCTGTCCACCATCCGCAGCGCCGATATGATCGTCGTCCTCGAAGACGCCGGCATCAAGGAGATAGGGACGCACGAGGAGTTGATGGCACAGGAAGGGCTTTACCGCTATCTCAACGAGGTCCAACGACAGATTGAGCCACAGTGGGAAATCGTCCGCGAGCGGCGCAGGAGCCTGGTGATGAACGCCGTCAACTGACGAAAACTTGTGATTTCGTCCAAAAGTAGTATCCTTGCAACGTTCGAAGCTGCCCATCAAAGGCAATCCCAATAGATTCGCTGGCGCGGGAAGATAACCATCCCGCGCCTGTTGGCAGGGCGGACTTACGGTCCGCCCTAGCGATAAAATGATTAAGGAGTAACGGTCTATGAATCGACGCAGTTTGTCATCGCTATTTTTACTCTTGATCCTGATTGGCATCGTCACGCTCCCCATCGGTTGCTCGTCCGGGTCGTCGTCCTCGTCGTCTTCTTCACAGAATGGACCGACGCCCACCCCCATCCCCACATCGATCGTGCCGACCAACCCCACCTATCAGGTGCAACGCGGAGATGTCGTCCGGCTGCTGCAATTTTCCGGTCGCGCGGCCCCGGTGCAAGAAGAGGAACTCTTCTTCCGCGCCAATGGTTACGTCGAAACCGTCTACGCCCGCCGCAATGACAGCGTTGAAGAGGGTGACTTGCTCGCCGAGTTGGAAGTCACCGACCTAAAAAATCAGATCAGCCAGGTTGAGGCCGAACTGGTCGCGGTGCAGATGAACAACGACCGCCAGGTCGCCGAAGCAATGGCGAATGTGCGTTCCAAAGAACTGGCATTGGCAAAGCTCGAGGCCAGCATGTCGAACACGCAGATTCTCAGCGCACGCATCAATCTGGAGCGGGCACAGGAAACGCTGGCGGATGCACAGATCGAATACCAGGAAGCCCTCGACCGTCCCTGGGAAACTGAAGACGTGCGCGAGCGGTACGCCGGAGCTGTCCGCAACGCAGAACAGAACTTGCAGATCGCGCGGTCCCAATACAACGACGCACTCAACGCCAGGGAGCGCCTGACCTACGACATTGAGCTGGCCCAGCAAGACCTCGATCTGGCGCGGATGCGGCAGGCGGAAATTGAAACCGGCGTGGACGTGACGCGCACGCTTCTGAGCTTGCAACGTTTGGAGGCGCAACTCGACGACGCACGCATTGTCGCGCCCTTCGACGGCGTGATCCTCTCCACCAACATCATCGCCGGCTCGCAGGTGCAAGGTTACAAAACCGTCATGAGCATCGCCGATCCCACCGAACTGGAGATTATGGCCGATCTCACCGACGCTGAGATGAGCGAGCTAACCGAAAATATGGTGCTGCTGGCCGAGGTCGTCAACCGCCCTGGCGATCAGATTCCCGGCTTCATCCGCCGCCTGCCCTACCCCTACGGTGGTGGTGGAAGAATCGAGGGTGTACAAGACGAAGATGCGTCCACGCGCATCGCGCTAGAGAAATCCCCCATTGAGTTGGGGATGAGAGTCGGCGATCGGGTGCGCATCACCATCGAGTTGGAACGAGCCACCGACGCGCTGTGGCTGCCGCCGCAGGCCGTCCGCACCTTCGAAGGGCGCAACTTCGTGGTCATTCAAGAGGGTGGCGGCCAGCGCCGTCTCGATGTCACCATCGGTATCCGCTCCGATGAACGGCTCGAAATCCTCGATGGGCTGAGCGAGGGACAGGTCGTCATTGCGCCGTAAGGCACATAACACTTATGCGAACGTTGCAACACTTGCGGGCGACCGTTATCGTCGTCACCAAACGCATCCTCTCGCAACCGGGATTGATTCTGGCCACAACGCTAGGGCTGATTATCGCCCTAGCGTTGATGATGAGCATCCCGTTGTATGCCGACGCCGTCTACCGCCGTACCTTTTTGAAAAACATCGCCAATGCCGAAAAGCAGGAGCAACCTGCGGACGACACTGCTATGCCGCCGCTGACCTTTCTCCTGCGCTACGACGGCAACATCCACGGCCCCATCGAGTGGGAAGAGATACAGCCCGTCCACGCCTACATCACCCAAAGGGCCGGGGCCGACCTCGGATTGAACCCGCAATTTACAGTGAGTTACTTCAACACCAATCCCTTCGGCATCTATGCAAGTTCGGAATCCCTGTTCAGCGAGACGCGCGCACCGCTTATCTGGGCTGGATTCGCCACCATCAGCGACATCGAACATCACATCACGTTAGTCGAAGGCCATTTCCCGAACGTCGCTTCGACCGCGCCGGAAAAACTCGTTGAGGTATTGATCCATCAGGGATTGGCGAGCAAGCTGGGCTTCCAGGCAGGCGAAAGCTACATCGCCTACATGCAGGTGCAGGGGCAAGAGGGGACGGTGCGCGACGTACAGATTCCTATCCGCATTGCCGGTATCTGGGAAGCGACAGATCCACAGGAGTCGTTCTGGTTCTTCAAGCCATCGCGCTTCGAGGAGCGCCTCATCGTGCCCGAGGGTACGTTTGCCGAGCGCCTGAGCAGCCAGTTGACGGGCGAAGTCTACACCGGAGTGTGGTATCTGGTGATGGATGCTATCGACATCCAACACGATGCGGCCTTAACGTTGCTTCGCAACGGGCTGGTGGTACAACAGCAGATCTCCGGTTTGCTAACCAACATCAGGCTCGCTAAGTCGCCTATGGAAGCCCTCATCGACTACCAACACGCATCCTACCTGCTCACGATTCTGCTATATGCCTTCAGCGTCCCCATCCTGGGACTACTGTTCGCCTTCATCACGCTGACCTCGGGGATGGCCGTCGAACGGCGGCGCAACGAGGTCGCCGTGCTGCGTAGCCGGGGCGCGAGGGCGACGCAAATGGTCAGTATCGCGGCGGTGGAAGGGCTGCTCTTGGGGGCAATGGCATTGGTAATCAGCGCCCCAGTGGGGATGCTGATCACCGCTCTCATCGGGCAGGCGCGCAGCTTCCTGAACTTCAGCGCGCAAGCGGACACCCTACAGGCCAATATGACGACCGCGACGTGGCGCTTCGGTTTCATCGGCGTAGCACTGGTGGTCCTTGCACAAGTGCTGCCCACGTTCGGCGCGTCAAAGCACACCATCGTCTCCTACAAGCGCGAGGTGGCACGTATGCTGCGCAAACCCTGGTGGCAGCGTATGGGGCTTGATATTCTACTGCTGATCCCGGTGGGATATGGCGCATATCTACTGCGCCAGCAGGGCAGTCTCGTTGTGATAGACGAGATCATTGCGCTTACGGGAACCAACCCCTACGAGAACCCCCTGCTCTTTCTCGTGCCGGCGTTGGGGATTTTTGCGCTGACACTCTTCTTCCTGCGCCTGATGCCCGTGATTATGGCGATCATCGCCTGGATTGCGGGGCGCACCCGGGCAGTAGGGTTGCTGATGGCGACCCGGCACCTGGCCCGCACGCCGGGATTCTACACCACCCCGCTCGTCCTCCTGGTGCTGACACTGAGCCTGTCTGCGTTCACGGCCTCGCTGGCCTTTACCCTCGACGGCAACCTCAGCGACCAAATGCGCTACCGGAGCGGGGCGGATATGCAGTTCTTGGATCTGGGGGAGGACAATCGGGAGCCCCGTGCCTTTACCACATTCGACCAGACGTCCACCGACGACACCACCGGCGAAAGCGAAGGGCCGCGCTGGTTTTTCCTGCCGGTATCTGACTATTTGAACGCGCCGGGCGTCGAGCAAGTGACCCGTGTCGGGCGTTACCCGGCCTACGCGCGCCTGACCGGCGGCAACCAGGCCGGCGTCTTTATGGGCATCGAACGTGCTGCATTTGCGCAGATTGCCTTCTGGCGCGCGGATTTCGCCTCTGAGAGCCTCGGCGGG
>JBNGDO010000108.1:16052-17771 GCA_049975385.1 Anaerolineae bacterium
GGGCTGTTCGGCTTACTCTCGGTGGGGTTCGCGGCAGCGGCAGTCCTCACCGTGCTCGGATTCTTGCTTTACGCACTTTTCTCGTTCCGCCGCCGCTTCATCGAATTTGGTGTATTGCGCGCTGTGGGCCTTTCCGCGGCGCAAATGACGGCATTTTTGGGATGGGAGTTGGCATTTTTAATTCTGACGGGCGGCGCGCTTGGCACAGGATTAGGAGCCTTTGTCAGCAAGTTCTTCATCCCCTTCCTGCAAATCAGCGTCGATGAAGCCTCGCGCATTCCCCCGTACAGCGTGGATATTGCCTGGTCGGCCATCTTCCGCGTTTACGCGCTATTCGGCTTGCTCTTTGTCGTAGCCCTGGTAGCATTAGTCATGATGTTGCGGCGTATGAAGATCTTCCAGGCTATCAAGTTAGGAGAAACGGCATAATATGGCACAAGAAGCATTTGTTATTTGTGATAATCTGGTAAAAATCTATAAGATCGCAGAGCTGGAAGTGGTCGCCCTGCAAGGTCTCGACCTCGTTGTCGGCCCTGGCGAACTGCTTGGCATCGTCGGTGCGAGCGGCAGCGGCAAATCCACGC
This sequence comes from Anaerolineae bacterium, assembly GCA_049975385.1. Classification (GTDB taxonomy): domain Bacteria; phylum Chloroflexota; class Anaerolineae; order B4-G1; family SLSP01; genus DSWT01. Next base: position 16,637 of record JBNGDO010000108.1, read on the forward strand.
TGATGAACGTCCTCGGCGGTCTGGACCGGCCTTCTGCCGGGCGCGCGTGGGTGGATGGGCTGGATTTGCTCAAGCTATCGAATGCGGAACTCAACCAGTACCGCCGCACGCGTGTGGGCTTTGTCTGGCAGCAGGGCGCACGCAACCTCATTCCCTACCTCAACGCGCTGGAAAACATCAAGTTGCCCATGACGCTCGCGGGACAGGCCGGGCGGATCGCGCAAAAACGCGCCGAGGAATTGCTCGACATGGTGGAACTCACGGAACGCAAGAAGCACCGTCTTTCGGAGCTATCGGGTGGTGAGCAACAGCGCGTCGCGATCGCGGTGGCGCTGGCCAACCAGCCGCGCCTGCTCCTGGCCGACGAGCCAACCGGTGAATTGGACTCCGCGACCGCGTTGACCATCTACCAGATGTTCCAAAAGCTCAACCGCGAGTTGGGACTGACGACGCTCATCGTCAGCCACGACCCGAGCATCGCGCGGCACGTCAACCGGGTCGTCGCCATCCGCGATGGCAAGCTAGCGACCGAAACTGTCCGTGCCCGTGGCAACGGTAGGCCGGGTTTCGAACCATCCTATGAAGCAGAAGAAATCTTCGAGGAATTGACCGTCCTGGACTCCGCCGGGCGGCTACAAATCCCCAAAGAATTCCTGGCACACTTTGGCATCCGGGGGCGCGCGCGCATCGAGTTGACGGAGGAAGGCATACTCATCCTGCCCACGACCAATATCGACCACGTGCAGGACGCCGAAGCCCTGGCCTCAGAACTTGTCGAGGCTAAGAAGACGCGTGGCTTGCGTGGCCTGCTGAACCGCTGGATGCGCGGCGAACACAGAAAGCATGAGGTGAAAGACTAATGGCGAAGGATAAACAGCTGAACCACGCTACCCGGCAAACAGACCTAGAGGCAAGCGAAAATCCAGAATCCGAAATCCAAAATCCGGATTATACCTACGCCATCCACACGGACAATCTGTGGCGGATCTACAAAGTCGGCGCTATCGAAGTACCGGCCCTGCGAGGTCTGTCACTGCAAATCGAACCAGGGCACTACCTCGCGTTGAAAGGGCGGTCCGGCAGCGGCAAAACGACGCTCCTCAACTGCTTGAGTGGCTTGGACCGACCGACGTCA
>JBNGDO010000109.1:0-2170 GCA_049975385.1 Anaerolineae bacterium
ACCTGCTGAAAGCCGGGCAGATCGACCAGGTCGGCAAAACGATATTCCATTAAGTCCTCCTTTCACTCGCGCTGACCGTGGCCGCAGGGAGAAAGACACGTACAGCCACGGGCAGGTTTAGTATACCCGACACCCTCATTATATATCGAATAGGGCTTTTGCGCCTCAGCGTTTAGCGGAGATTCTTCTCCACAGAAAGCGGAGTGTGCTCACGTCCAGATCATCTGAATGTGGAGCTAACAATCCACGTAGAGCCGATGACAACCCACGCATTAGAATGTATGCTAAGAGTAGGCAAAAAGTAAGGCTTTGTCATCAAGTAAGGAAGGGATACATGATTACGCAATTGACGCATAAGTGGTGGTTGTTAGGTTTGCGCGGCCTGACCGTCATGTTGTCTGGCCTGGCGGCTCTCATCTCTCCTGTCGCCACATTGACAGCACTGCGATTGTTGTTTGGCGCTTGCGCGCTGGCAGATGGCCTCATCATCATAAGCCGGCTTGCCCGCACCGACCTGGACTATAGGCGGATGTTACGGACCAAGGGACTGGCAAGCATCGCCCTCGGCGTGCTCATCGGCCTCTGGTCAAGCGTCACAGCGCCGGCGCTCGTCGCTATCATCGCCGCCTGGGTGATCCTTGCTCGCGCGTTTGAGACCGGGGCGATGCGTGTAGCTGCAGAAAAGTGGCAAACGGTCTGGGGTAACCTGACCGAGCGCAAAATGGTGCGCGCGCGCTGAAAAGCGCGGTGGTGGCAAGTAACTATACAAAAATTCAGGAGGAAAGGCAATGGATGACAAAAATTATACACGTCAGACAGGCCAGGCCCGGGGTAGACTGATGCGGCTCGAGCAGGATCTGCGCCGGTTCAAAGGGAATCTCACCGGCGCAACCCGCAACCGTATGGTTGGCGGTGTGATACTGCTCATCGGCGCGCTGGCCTTGATCGGGTTCTTTGTAGGAGGCAGTGGGTTTCTTGCCTTCGTTGCGGCCGCCGGTTTGTTGATTGGTGGCTGGGTTTTCATTCGGGCGCAGGTGAAAATGGGTGGGACGCGCCACTCAATCACAACAACGACGGATAGCGTTACCGGCGCGCGCGCCAACTTGACGGAACTCGAAGCACAGTCACCGACTACGGAATAGCGCGCCGCACCCCATGGAGGTGCATTATGTTGAGACGAATCAGTATTCTAAGCGGTCTGGTTTTGGTCCTGGCGCTGGCTGGCGCCGCGTGGGCCTATGGAGCTGCCCAGGCCCGGCCCCAGCCACAACCCGAATCCCAGCTACAACCCCAGTCCCAACTCCAACTTCAATATTCAGACCTCTTCTGGCAAGCCGCCTACTGGAACAACCGGACGCTAAGTGGATCGCCAGCATTGGTACGCAGCGAGCCAGACATTGACTATGACTGGGGGCGCGCTTCGCCAGCGCCCAACCTCAACTCGGACCACTTTTCAGCGCGCTGGACGCGCTACATTGACGTGACACCTGGAACATACCGCTTTACCGCCGCCAGCGACGACGGCATTCGCGTTTGGGTGGACAATGTCTTGATCATCAACCAATGGAATAATCAGACAGTCCAGATTTTCACCGCCGACCAAACCCTGACCGCCGGGTCACACTTGCTCGTGGTGGAGTATTACGAGAACACCGGGCTGGCGGTCGCCAAATTCTCGTGGGGGCCGGTAAACATCCCGATCTACAACTGGCGCGGCGAGTATTTCAACAATATGACGCTCAGCGGTACGCCGGCAATGGTGCGCGATGATGGGCAAATCAACTTTAACTGGGGCAGCGGCTCCCCTATGCAGGGGCGCATCAATGTCGATCACTTTTCGGTGCGCTGGACGCATAACATCAGACCGTCGCCCGGTCTATACCGCTTCACTGCGATCAGCGACGACGGCATTCGCGTCTGGGTAGACAACGCTTTGATCATTGACCAGTGGCACGTTCACGCGCTGCAGACCTTTACGGCCGACTGGCTCATAACCCCCGGCAGGCACCTGGTAGTCGTCGAATATTTCGAGAACGACGGCTGGGCTGCCGCCAGGCTCTCGTGGGATTTGATCGAAGTCCCCATTCCCACGTGGCGCGCCGAGTACTTCAACAATAAGACGCTCAGTGCGACCCCGGCGCTGGTGCGCGAGGATGCGCAAATTAACTTC
>JBNGDO010000109.1:2270-17721 GCA_049975385.1 Anaerolineae bacterium
ACCGTGCAACTCGCGTGGACGTTGAGCGCGCCGCCTGGAACCGTGATTGTGGATGACACCGACCTGGGCTTCACCAAAGGCGGGACGACGACTGAATGGGGCACAGCTAATGAAGGATACGGAGGTCGCCAGTTTTGGACGCGCAGCAACGACCAAGTGCGTCCCAATTACAACTGGGCGCATTGGCGTCCCATCCTGATACCCGGGCGCTACGAAGTCTTTGCGTACATTCCGGAGCGCTTCAACACCACCACGCAAGCCAACTACCGTATCTCGCACAGCGGCGGCTTCACCCGGCGCAGTGTGAACCAGTCCATTAACGGCGGGCGTTGGGTGTCGTTAGGTACATATCAATTTCTCGGCACCTCCGATGACTATGTGGCGCTCGAAAATGTGACATCCGAGCAGAACCTGACGCGTATGATCGCGTTCGACGCGATGAAATGGGAGCCGCGCTAAATTAGTGTCTTTTTTGAGTGTTTTTTGTTTGCGGGCGTCGCCCGCAAACAAAAAACACCCCTTTTTCATCCCAAGGGTGGCGCACCCACATACGACGATTGAAGCAGGCAGGTCGCAAAGCCGGCACGCTCCCCGCTAAACGACCCTGGCATAAGAAAAAGGTAAGTATACTCGCTAAGTGGATTTAGCCACACCCTACACCATATTGCGGAGGGCATCCTATGCATAACAATGGTCAACACCACCACGCTATTTTGCAAAACCTCGCCCACCGGGCGATGATCGAGCGTGGCTTGCTGCCTGAGTTTTCCACCCAGGCGCTCGCCGAACTGGACGACATTCAAGCGTCGGCCGTGGCGACGAACAGTGACCGCGTGCGCGCGCTGTCACACCTGCTGTGGACCTCCATTGATAACGATGACTCCCGCGACCTGGATCAGTTGACCGTGGCCGAGGCGATGCCCGGCGATAAAGTCAAGCTCCTGGTCGCCATCGCGGATGTGGATGCGCTCGTCGAGCACGGCTCGGCCATTGACGATCACGCGCGTCACAATACGACCTCGGTATACACGGCTGCCCAGATATTTCCTATGCTTCCCGAAAAACTTTCCACCGACCTCACCTCATTGAACGTGAATGAGGACCGCCTAGCCGTCGTCATCGAAATGGTGATTGGCGCAAACGGCGTACTGCGGGACTCTGACATCTACCGGGCACGGGTCCGCAACCACGCGCAGCTTACCTACGACAGCGTGGCCGCCTGGCTGGAGGGTGACGATGCACCAGATGCGGTCGCCGCCGTGCATGGCCTGGCTGAGAATCTGCGCCTGCAGGACAAGGCGGCCCAAAGGCTGCGGAGGCTCCGGCACGTCAACGGGGCGTTGAGTCTGGAAACGCTTGAGGCCAGGCCGACCTTCGACGGTGAACAGATCCGCGATCTACAAGTGGAAGGCAAGAACCGCGCCAAGGAGCTGATCGAGGACTGTATGATCGCCGTCAACGGCGTGACCGCCCGCTATCTCGAATCAAGAAACATTCCCTCTATCCGCCGGGTAGTCCGCACGCCCAAGCGCTGGGGACGGATTGTCGAGCTGGCCGGGGCGCACGGGTTCGACCTGCCGGATGCGCCGGATTCAAAGGCATTGGATGCGTTTCTCGTCCGGGCAAAGGCTGCTGATCCCCTGCAATTCCCCGACCTGTCCCTGGCGGTGATCAAACTCCTGGGCGCGGGTGAATACATAGCCGAACTCCCCAACGCTGCAGCCCCCGGCCATTTTGGTCTCGCGGTCAAAGACTACGCCCATTCTACCGCGCCGAACCGCCGTTACGCCGATCTGATCACCCACCGGTTGTTGAAAGCCACCCTGGCCGGCCGCGCTGCGCCCTACACCTACGCCGAACTGGATGCGCTGGCGCGACATCTTACCGTAAAAGAGGACGCAGCCAATAAAGTTGAGCGGCAGGTCGGTAAATCCGCGGCGGCGCTGCTCCTCGAAGCGCGCATCGGCGAACAGTTCGATGCCATCGTCACGGGCGCGGCGGACAAAGGCACCTGGGTGCGACTACTCACCGTGCCGGTTGAAGGGAAACTGGTCAGCGGGTTCGCCGGCCTGGATGTCGGTGACCGCGTGCGCGTGCAGTTAACCGCTGTAGACGTGCAGCGAGGATTTATTGATTTCAGAAAATGACTCAAGTGGAGGTGGTTCAATGATAAAGAGATCAGGCACAATCAGAGTCGTGATCATTGTGGGGATCATTTTGTTATTTGCGTTTGTCGTGTTCATGTCCAGTTTTACCCAGATCGACTTTGGTACGGTGGGCATGGTCACGCGCTTTGGCAGGATCACGGGACGGATCATGGATCCCGGCCTAAACTGGAAAGCGCCTTTTGTTGATCGGGTCATCATCTACCGCACGCAAGAAATCGTGTATATCACTGAAGAACAGGCGGGCGAGGATAGCTTCCAGGAGGGCACGTACCTAGACTATCCGACTGACACGACCACGGCCGATGGGCAGCAGATCACAGTCAAATACTCAGTACGCTTTCGTATTGACGCGACCAAAATCACCCGGATTGCGAACGAGATTGGCGACGAAGAGGCACTGGTTGACAAGGTGGTCAAATTCCACACGCGCATTCTGGCGCGCAACATACCCAAGGAGTACGAAGCGCTCGATCTGTACACGGGTAAGATCCAGGCGGTACAAACGGAGTTTGAGGAGCAGTTACGTCCCTTACTGGCCGAAAAGGGTGTGATCTTAGAAGCCTTTGGGCTGCGCCAAATCGAATTCCAGGAAGACTACGTGCAAGCTATCGAGCAAAAGCAGATCGAGGCCGAGAACGTGCAAACCGAGCAAAATCGCGCCGAGCAAGCCAAGTGGCGGGCGCAAAGCGCCATTGAAGCCGCCAAAGGTGAGGCACAAGCTACTATCGAAAACGCTCGTGGTGATGCGGAAGAGATCAAGCTGTTGGCAGAAGGCAACGCCGAAAGGATCAAGCTCATTGCCGAGGCCGAGGCTGAAGCGATCCGGCTCAAAGGCGAGATCCTCGCACGGTACCCAGAGATCATCCAGCTCGAGTTTGTCAACTCGCTGAAGGACCCAGACAGCAATGTGAGTTGGGGCATCATGCCCCAGGAAGGCATCATGCCCTTCCTAAACATCACACCGGAGGATATGCAGCAACCTTAAAGACAGCCACTTCGCAATCGCGGAGTGTAACATAAACCTGAGTAAATGAGGCAAACCTAATGTTTAAGCAAATACTTCTCCCCCTAGATCGCTCAACGCTCGCCGAGTGCGTGTTGCCGCACACCATCGCCATCGCGCGCGCGTTTGAATCTCAAGTCACGCTACTGAGCGTACTGGATACGCCGCACGAAGCGCACGGGCGGCGGGCGACGGATCCGCTTAATTGGCAAATCCGTAAGGCCGAAGCGCAAACGTATGTGCGCGAGGTGGAGCTGCGCCTGCAAGAGGTTGGCTTGCGCACTGAATCCCACATCCTCGAGGGATTTGCGGCGGAACAAATCCTCGGGTTTGCGGACACTCACGCGTCCCAACTGATCATTCTGAGCAGTCACGGGCAAAGCGGCTTGAGTGAGTGGGGCGTGAGCAGCGTTGTGCAGAAAATTGTCCTGCGCGTGCATACTTCGGTGATGATCGTGCGCGCGGCGCAATCCGTGGCGTCAGACGTGACTGACTTGCGCTATCAACGCATCCTGGCGCCGCTGGACGGCACGCAACGCGCCGAGATCATCCTGCCCGCTATCACCGCTCTGGCGCGTGCGCACGACGCGCAGATTGTGTTGGCGCATATCGTCCAGAGGCCCGCCATGCCGCGAAGGACGTTGCCCAGTCGCGAGGATGTCGAACTGGCCGACCGGCTTGTGGCGCGCAATCAGGCCGAAGCGACCCAGTATCTCGAGCAACTGTGCGCGCGGATGAGCGGGAAAGTTGAAACACGCATGCTCACCAGTGAGCGACTCACGGCACCGCTGCATGAACTGGTCGAGCAAGAAAAAGCTGACCTGGTGCTGCTCAGCGCGCATGGTCGCTCCGCTCAAACCCGCGCGCCTTACGGCGATGTGGTCAGCCATTTGATCATCTATGGCACGACACCGCTGATCATCGTACAAGAGTACGCGCAGGCCCCAACCGCAATGCTCAACGGCGAACCTTGGAGGCCATAACGCATGGCCGACTCGTCCTTTCTGCTCCCCACGTATCTTCAGGCTCAGGAAGAGCTGTTTCGCGCCGCGACACGGCAATTGCAATCCAAATCCAACCCGCAATCGCTTTCCGCGGCCGCCGAATGGCTGCCGGATAACTTCTATCTGGTCCAGCAAACCTGCCGGCAAATCCGCGAAGATATGCCGGCCATTTTCTATCACCAACTGCCAAAACGCGACGCGGGGCCGCTGCAAGACTATCCGCGCGTCTATGCCATCGCGCAAAAACTAATCGTGATGCGCCAAGCGCAGCTCGATATAGAGCTTATCACGCGCTTTGTGCAACGGTATCAGGCTCTGGCGCCACTCACAACGGGCGAACTGTGGGCGCTGCCCGTGATGCTCCGTCTGGGACTGGTCGAGTTCCTGACCCAAAGCGTCAGCCGCATCGCCGATCTGCCCCGGGACTATGCGCTGCCCACGCTGACCCTGCCTCATGCGATCACCGACGATGAGATGGTCGCCAACTGCATCACGAGTCTGCGCGTGCTGGCTACCCAGGATTGGCAAGACTTTTTTGAAAGCGTCAGCCAGGTCGAAGCCATTCTGCGTGACGATCCGGCGCGCATCTACGCCGATATGGATTCACAGACGCGCGACCGCTATCGCAAAGTGATTGAAAAGCTGGCGCACGCCACGGGTCAGGACGAGCAATCTGTCGCGCGCCAGGCGATTGACCTGGCGCAGGCGCATTCGCAACCAGAGACACCGCACGCAGCGTGCGGCCACGTCGGCTACTATCTGCTCGATGCGGGCCGCACGCAGCTCGAAGCGCGCGTGGGGTATCGCCCGCCTGTGAGCGAGCGCGCTCGCCGGTGGGTGCTGGCGCATCCGACGCTGGTGTATCTCGGCGGGACTGGGTTGATCACGTTGGGCGGTGTGCTCGGCGGTCTCTGCTACGCGCAAGCGGCCGGCGCGACGCGGCTGCAAGTGCTGGCGGTCGGACTGCTGTTGCTTATCCCGGCGCTCACCGTGGCCGTTAGCCTGGTCAACTGGCTGATTACGTTGGTGATGCCGCCGCACGTCCTGCCCAAAATGGATTTTGAGGATGAGATCCCCGCCGACTACAAGACCCTGGTGGTTATTCCCTCACTCCTGTCCAATGCCGCCGAAGTCAGGGCGTTGCTCAAACAGGTGGAACTGCACTTCCTGCGAAGCCAGGACCCGCATCTGTACTTTGCGCTGCTCACCGATTTGCCCGACACGCGCCAAGAACCTGATTCCGGGACGGACCCATTGGCTGCGCAAGTCGCCGCCGGCATCCGCGCGCTTAATGAGAAGTATCGCCGCGCAACGTCGGGGCCGTTTTATCTCTTTCATCGCGATTCCAGATGGAATCCGCGCGAAGAGCGCTGGATGGGCTGGGAACGCAAACGCGGCAAATTGCACGAATTGAATTTGCTGTTGCGCGGCGGTGCAGAGACGGCCTTCAGTGTGCAGACGGGCGACCTGTCTGTGTTGACTGAGATCAAGTACGTCATCACGCTGGACGCCGACACGCTGATGCCGCGCGAAACCGCGCATCGTCTGGTCGCCACGCTCGCGCACCCGCTCAATCGAGCCGAGTTTGATCCCCACAGCGGCGCTGTCAGCGCCGGATACACATTGCTGCAACCTGGGGTTGAAATCACATCCACCAGCGTCAACCGCTCGTATTTCACCCGTATCTTTGCCGGCGACGTCGGTCTGGATTTGTACTCCCGCGCGGTGTCGAACGCCTATCAAGATCTGTTCGGCGAGGGGAGTTACATCGGCAAGGGCATCTATGAAATTGACGCTTTCGAGCGCAGCCTCGCCGGGCGGATGCCGGAGAATGCGCTGCTCAGTCACGATTTGATCGAAGGCATTCACGGGCGCGTCGGGTTAGTCACCGATGTTCTCCTGTACGAAGACTATCCGTCACATTACGCCGTTCATTTGCGGCGCGCGCGCCGCTGGATTCGCGGGGATTGGCAGTTGTTGCCCTGGCTCGCGCCGCGCGTCCCCGCGGGTGGCAAGGGCGCGCTCCCGAATGTGCTTTCCGTCATCAGCCGCTGGAAAATTCTGGACAACTTGCGCCGCAGTCTGTTGTCGCCGGCGCTGCTCGCGCTGTTCGTGGCCGGCTGGCTGTGGTTGCCCGGCGCGCCGTGGGTGTGGACGCTCATCGGTGGGCTGACCCTCGCCGTGCCGGCGCTCACCGGTTTCGCGCACGGCGCGTTTCAGGCTGTGGGCGGGAGTCCCTGGCGCCCGGTTTTCCACGCTTTGCGGACCGGTTTTGCGCGCTGGATATTGGCGCTGACCTTCATCCTCTACGAAACCTTTCCCACCCTCGGCAGCATCGTGACCACACTAGCGCGCCTGTTTGTTACCCGGAAACACATGTTGGAATGGACGAGCTACGCCGATACAATCCGCACAACTTCCGGCGGCGTGACGTGGAAGCAGACGCTGGCAGCGTTGCCTGCGGTCGGCGCGCTGGCCGGGCTGATTCTCTGGCGCAATCCCGCCGCGTTTCTTGCGGCGCTACCGCTGTTGATCGCGTGGCTGCTCGCGCCCAAGATCGCCGACTGGATCAGCCGCCCGCTTGACGCTGCTCCCGCGCCGCTGTCCGCCGGCGAGACCGCGCGGCTGCACACTCTGGCGCGGCGTACCTGGACCTTTTTCGAACAGTGCGTCGGCCCCGAAGATCACTGGCTACCGCCGGATCATTTCCAGGAAACGCCACGCGGCATCGTCGCCCACAGTACCTCCCCGACAAACCTGGGGATGCTCTTACTCTCGACGCTGGCCGCTTATGATCTAGGCTACATCGGCCTGAGCAACCTGTCCACCCGCCTGCGCGCGACGTTCGAGAGCATGGCCCAATTGGAGAAATATCGCGGGCATTTTTTGAACTGGTACGACACCCGCACCCTCGCGCCGTTGCCGCCGCAGTACGTTTCCACGGTGGACAGCGGCAACCTGGTCGGCTGCCTCCGCGCACTAGGACAAGGGTGCCAGACCATGCGTCGCCAACCGGTCTTGCGCTGGCAAACCTGGGAAGGCTTGCTCGATACCCTGAGTCTTTTCGATGAGGTTATGCGGGATTTATCAGCAGATGCCGTTGCGCCGCTTCAATCCGCGCTGGCGAAAATGCGGCAACAAGTAATAGCTGCGCAAAACGATACCGGGGCCTGGGCGCCGCTGTTGAATCAGTTGATCGGCGAAGGTTGGGACGACCTCAGCCGGGCGTTGATGGGGCTCGTTACCTCCAATAACGGCGCACTAGACACGGACGCGCTCGACCGCCTCAATCTCGCGGCGGATCGCGCGCAGCACCACCTCTACGGTATGCAACGCGAGATGGAGCAACTGACGCCCTGGCTTGCGTTGCTGAACCAACCGCCCGCGCTGTTCGCGTCCCCCGATGCACCCCGCGCGCTCCGCGAGGCGTGGGAAGCGTTGTGTGCCGCCCTGCCCCCCGCGCCCATACTCGAAGAGATCGCGCCAACCTGTGCAAACGGACTGGCGGCCCTGAGCCGCCTCCAAAGCATCGGGGGCCTTGATCTTGAAGCAAAAAAGTGGTGTGCGCGTCTCGCTGAAAAACTGCCGGCCGCCAAACTGACAGCCGGCGCTTTGTTGTACGGCTTTACCGATTTGGAGCAGCAGGCCGCGCAGTATGTCCAGGCGATGGATTTTCGCTTCGTGTTCGACGCGCAGCGCCAACTGTTTCGCATCGGGTACAACGTCACGGGGGAAAGGCTGGACGACAACTACTATGATTTGCTCGCCTCCGAAGCGCGGATCGCCAGCCTCGTGACCATCGCCAGGAATGAGGTCCCGCCGAGCCATTGGCTGCACCTGGGCCGCCCGCTGGCGCAGGTGGACGGCGCGCGCACTCTGCTCTCCTGGGGCGGCACGATGTTCGAGTATCTGATGCCCGTGCTGCTGATGCGCAATTACACGGGCACGCTGTTGCAGCACAGTTGCCTGGCTGCCGTGGATGGACAAATCGCTTACGGCAAACACAGAGACACGCCCTGGGGCATTTCCGAATCGGGCTATTACGCCTTCGACGCGGATCAGAATTACCAGTATCGCACTTTTGGCGTTCCGGACCTGGGGTTCAGGCGGAATCCAACCGAAGACCTCGTCATTGCGCCTTACGCTTCGCTTCTCGCATTGTCGCTGCGCCCGCATCAGGTGCTGGAGAACATCGAGCGTTTGGATGCCCTAAAAATGTCGGGCATGTACGGTTTCTACGAGTCCATTGATTTTTCGCCCACGCGCCTGGCGCTTGGCGAAACGCACGCCATCGTGCGGTCTTACATGGCGCATCACCAGGGCATGATCCTGCTTGCATTGGTCAACTATCTGTACGCTAACGTGATGGTGCGGCGCTTTCACGCCGACTCGGTCGTGCGGAGCGTCGAGTTGCTCTTGCAGGAAAAGGTGCCTTACGATGCGCCTATCGAAGCGGTACAGCCGGAAGACGAGCGCGCCACCCGCGAAGACCCGATCCGGCAGCAGGTCAACGCTGCGCCGTGGAGCGTCGCGGCGCAGCCGCCTGCGCCCCAGGCGCATTTCTTGTCGAACGGGCGCTACGGCGTGCTGATCACGAGCGCGGGGGCTGGGTTTAGCAACTGGCAAGACCTCGACCTCACCCGCTGGCGCGCCGATACGACGCGCGAGGACTGCGGCGCCTGGGTCTATCTCCAGGACCTGGAAACCGGCGCGCTGTGGTCGGCCGCCGCGCAACCGGCGAATGTGCAGCCCGAAAGCCAAAGCGTGCAATTCTACCCGCACATGGCGGAGTTCCGGCGCAGCGATCACGGCATCGGCCTGACGATGGAAATCACCGTCGCGCCGGAAGACGACGTGGAGATTCGCCGCATCTCGCTCACCAACCACACTGAGCGCGTCCGGCGCATCGCCCTGACCAGCTACGGCGAAGTCATCCTGGCGCCGCAAGCCGCCGATGCGCGTCACCCGGCCTTCAACAAGCTGTTTATCGAAAGCGAGTACGCGACCGAGGCGCGCACACTCCTCTTCCGGCGGCGGCCCCGTTCGGCCGGTGAAGAACCCATCTACCTGGCGCATACGGCGGCCGTCTCGCCGGGATACTCGCTCACCGGCGCACACGAAACCGACCGAGCGCGCTTTGTGGGGCGCGGGCAGACGTTGCGCGCGCCGGCGGCCTTGAACATCCAGGGCGGCGGACTGTCCGGTACAACCGGCGCGACGCTCGATCCGATCATGGCGCTCGGCCAGGTCATCGAACTGCGACCGCACGCCTCGGCGCAGGTGAGCTTTATCACGCTGGCGGCACGGTCGCGCGGCGACGCCTTGATGTTAGCGCAACGCTATCAAGATGAACGTATGATCGTGCGTGCCTTTGAACAGGCCCGCGTGCGCGCCGAATTGGAGTTGAGCCAACTCGAGCTGACGGCGACCGACCTGGAACAGATCGAACGGCTTTTGTCGGTCCTGCTGTATCCGCGCGCCGCCTTACGCGCCAACGCCGCCACCCTCGCCGCGAACCGCAAGGGACAACCGGGACTGTGGCGCTTTAGTATCTCCGGCGATTACCCCATCCTGCTGGTGCGGATGAACGCCACGGCAGACCTGACGCTGGTGCAACAGGCGCTTCAGGCGCACACCTATTGGCGCAATCGCGGCATCAAAATTGACCTGGTCATTCTCAATCAGCAAGGGACGACCTACGGACAGGAATTACGGGGGCAACTCCAGCGTGTCCTCGTCCGGCAAAGCAGCGAGAATTGGTTTAACCGGCGCGGCGGCATTTTCATGCTCTATGCCGATCAACTGAGCGATGCGGACCGGGTGTTGTTGGAAACGGCGGCGCGTGCCGTGCTCGACGGGTCGCGGGGGACGCTCGCACAGCAATTGGAAGCGCTGCGCCAACAGACCCAATCGCTGCCGCCCTTTATGGCTATTCCCAGCGCTTCACCGCCGGAATCCACGCCGCCGCTGCCGCGTCCCGACGATCTGGTCTTCGACAACGGGTGGGGCGGGTTCAGCGCGGACGGGCGCGAGTATGTCATCTACCTCGAGCCGGGGCAGTGGACGCCGGCGCCGTGGATCAACGTCATCGCCAACCCCGATTTTGGGTTCACAGTTTCCGAAACCGGCGCGGGCACTACCTGGGCCGGCAACAGCAGCGAAAACCGGCTCACGCCCTGGTCCAACGATCCCGTCGGCGACCCGCCCGGCGAGGCGCTCTATTTGCGCGACGAGGAAACCGCCGCCGTCTGGTCGCCCACCCCGCTGCCGTGCCGCGCGCCCGCGCCGTACTTGATCCGCCACGGCGCCGGTTATTCGAGCTTCGAGCACCACAGTCACGGGTTGGCCCAACGCCTGCGGCTCTTTGTTGCCCCGGATGCGCCGGTCAAGGTCGTTCACCTGCGCCTGGAAAACCTGTGGGCGCGCCCGCGCCGCATCACTGCGACGTTCTATGTCGAATGGGTACTGGGGGTGACGCGCGACGGCACGCAGCAGCACATCGTCTCCGAGTACGACAGCGACCACCAGGCGCTCCTGGCGCGCAACAGCTACAACGCCGAATTCGGCGAGCGCGTCGCGTTCGTTGCAGCCAGCCGGTCGCTGCACGGTTTGACGGCGGACCGCGCCGAGTTCCTGGAGCGGCTGGGCACTCTCAGCCGGCCCGCCGCGCTCGACCGCATTGGCCTGGCGCACGCCGTCGCGCCGGGACTCGATCCGTGCGCTGCCTTGCAACTACACATTGATCTGCAACCGGGCGAGGCGCAAGAAGTCTTCTTCTTGATCGGCGAGGGCGCGAATCGCGCGGACGCCTTGCACTGGATCGAGCGCTATCAAGCGGCAGAAGAGGTCGCGGCGGCCTGGGATCAGGTACAGGCGCGTTGGGACGCGCTATTGGAGACGGTACAAGTGCAAACCCCCGATCCGGGGCTGAACCTGTTGCTGAATCGCTGGCTGCTCTACCAGACCCTGGCGTGCCGGGTGTGGGCGCGCTCGGCGTTCTACCAATCGTCCGGCGCGTTCGGCTTCCGCGATCAGTTGCAGGATGTCATGGCGCTCATCCACGCTGCGCCGGACCTGGCGCGCGCGCACATCGTGCGCGCCGCGCAGTTCCAGTTCGACGCCGGCGACGTGTTGCACTGGTGGCATCCGCCCTCCGGGCGAGGCGTCCGCACGCGCTTCTCCGACGATCTGTTGTGGTTGCCGTATGTCGTTGCGCATTATGTGACGGCGACCGGCGACGCAGCGATTCTGGACGAAAAGATACCGTTTCGCCAGGGCGCGCCCCTGGAGCCGGGCGAGGACGAACGCTACAATCAGTATGATTCCACCCCCGAAACGTATACGCTCTACGAACATTGCCGGCGCGCTCTGGAAAAAGGAACCACATCCGGGGCGCATGGACTGCCCCTGATGGGCGGCGGCGATTGGAACGACGGCATGAACCGGGTGGGCGTCGAAGGGCGCGGGGAAAGCGTGTGGCTGGGTTGGTTCCTGAACGCGACGCTGACGCGCTTTGCCGAGGTCTGCGAACGCCGGGGCGAGCAGGCGCAAGCCGTAGCGTACCGGCAACGCGCCGATGAATTGCGCCAGGCGCTCGACGCGCATGCCTGGGATGGCGCGTGGTATCGCCGCGCCTACTACGACGACGGCAGCCCGCTGGGATCGGCGACGAACTCGGAGTGCCAGATTGATGCCATCGCGCAGGCGTGGGCGGTTTTGTCCGGCGCAGGCGACCCGGAGCGCGCAACGCAGGCGATGGAAGCGGTCGCCGCCCAGTTGGTGCGCCCGGAGGAGCAACTCATCCTCCTGCTCACGCCGCCGTTCGACCAAACGCTGCGCGATCCGGGATACATCAAAGGGTATCCGCCCGGCATCCGCGAGAACGGCGCGCAGTACACGCACGCCGCGCTGTGGGCGGTGTGGGCGTTTGCCGAACTGGGGCAAGGGGAGCGCGCCGCAACGCTGTTCCGGTTGCTCAACCCGATTTATCACAGCGACACGCCGGAAAAGGCAGCGCGGTATGGGGTGGAACCCTACGTGATCGCTGCCGATGTCTACAGCGCGCGAGCACGCGGCGCGCCGGCGCACAGCGGGCGCGGCGGTTGGACGTGGTACACCGGCTCCGCCAGTTGGATGTATCGCCTGGGACTCGAAGCGCTCCTGGGCATCCAGCGCGTGGGGCAGACGTTGCAGATCGCGCCGTGCATTCCGAAAACGTGGGCGGGCTATCAGGTCAGCTATCGCGTGGGGGCAACGACTTTCCTGATTCACGTGGAAAATCCGGAAGGGGTCAATGGCGGCGTCAGGCACATCGAACTGGATGGGGTCGTTTTAGACGGCAACGAAATCCCGCTGTGTGACGACGGCGGACAGCATCAGGTCAAGGTGCTGCTGGGTGCAGCCGGCGCAACCAGGTAGGGATTAGCGGTTCTAATGTGAGATGAGGGATGTGGGGGGCGGATGCAGCCTGCTCTCAACCCCCACTTCTCCCCCTGTTTTATGGAGAGGATACACGGAGGGATGTCTATGCAAGACGGGCACAAAACCAGGCCGCAACTTTTGAGCGAGTTGGCAGCATTACGCCAACGCGTTGCCGAGTTGGAAATGTTAGAAACCGCGCATCTGTTTACCGCTGCAGACAAGCAGGCTGAGGCCATCGAGAAGGTGCGTGAGGAGGCGCTACGGGTTTCTGAGACGCGTTACCGGCGACTCTTCGAGGCCGCCCAAGACGGCATCCTCATCCTCGACGCAGACACGGGGCAAATCACCGATGTCAATCCCTTTCTGACGGACCTGTTAGGGTATTCACACGCGGAATTGGTGGGCAAGACGCTCTGGGAGATTGGCCCATTCAAGAACGTCGAGGCAAGCCGGATAGCTTTTGCAGAATTGCAGAGCAAAGCATACATCCGTTACGAAGATTTGCCGCTTGAAACCCACGATGGGCAGCGCATCGACGTGGAGTTTGTCAGCAACATCTACCTGGTGGATGGCAAGAACGTGATCCAATGCAACATTCGGGACATCACGGCGCGCAAACAAGGCGAAAACATCATTCAATTGCGCCTGTTATTCGAGTACGCCGCCGAACATTCGCTGGAAGAAACGATGCAAAAGGCACTCGATGAAATCGGACAAATCACCGGCAGCCCACTCGGCTTTTATCACCTGGTAGAGGCTGACCAAGAAACGCTCTCGCTTCAGGCCTGGTCCACGCGCACCCAACAAGAATTTTGTACAGCAGAAGGCAAAGATATGCACTACAGCATAGACGATGCCGGCGTCTGGGTAGATTGTGTCCGCCAGCGAAAACCCGTCATCCATAACGATTATGCAGCCCTAACGCACCGCAAGGGTATGCCAGAGGGGCATGCAAAAGTCATTCGTGAACTGGTCGTGCCCACTCTGCGCGGGGACCGTATCGTCTCTATTCTGGGCGTCGGCAACAAGCCCTCCGATTATGACGAAAAAGATGTCGAATTAGTGGCCTACGTTGCCGATATCGTCTGGACCATCGTCGAACGCAAGCAGGCGCAAGAAGCGCTGCGCCGCTATACCGAACAACTGGTCGCGCAGAACGCTGAACTGGATGCCTTTGCCCACACGGTAGCGCACGACCTCAAAAGCCCGCTATGTACCATTACTGGTTTTGCTCAACTTTTAGTCAACCGCTATGAAACCATGTCACCCGAGGATATAACCGAAGCCGTACAATACATTTTTCGGACCGGACAAAAACTCGATACAATCATTGAAGAATTGATGCTGCTGACCGGCGTCCGCAAGCAAGCAGTCATTCCCGAACCACTGGATATGAACAGCATCGTTCGGCAAGCCATCAACCGTTTACAGATGCTCATTCAAGACCGGCAAGCGCACATTACCTGGCGCGATGAAACCGCGTGGCCAGATGCATTGGGTTATGCCCCGTGGATCGAAGAGGTGTGGGCCAACTATATCAGCAACGCCATCAAGTATGGGGGACGACCATCACACGTGGAGTTGGGTGCCACGACGCAGACAGATAGCAAGGTACGCTTTTGGGTACGGGATAACGGTCCCGGCCTGAGCGCAGAGGCCCAGGCTAAGTTGTTCACCCCCTTTACTCAGCTAGGCCAGGTGCGTGCCAATGGCCATGGCCTGGGCCTATCCATTGTGCGGCGGATCGTTGAAAAATTGGGCGGTCAGGTGGGCCTGGAGAGTGAAATTGGGCAAGGCTGCACGTTCTTCTTTACCTTGCCGGCATAGGTGTAGAACGAGCATGACGCTCGCTCCCGCTGCTCCGGTGATGGCGTGCCGGAGAAATGCCGCTCAGTGTTTGTAAACTGCACTCCACATCAAGCGGAGCACCCGCTTCTCCAGATCATCAAAATGTGGAGATAAAAATCCACGCAGCACCGATGACAGGCATCTCCTTTTCGATTATGCTTATAGTAGCCAGATTTTAATCTTGAACCCAAAGGAGCGTCACCATGCGTACCATTTATAGTCCAATTTACACCCTCCGGCCTTTCGAGCGGGGAATTCAGGAAACTATGGGCAAGTACAGTCGTTTCGTCATGCCCGGCCTGGGATTTCAAATCCCGTTCATCCATGTCGTCCGCACCCGCGACGTCCGCGAGCACACGATGGATATCCAGCCACAATCGGTGATCACCAAAGACAACGTGGAAATCCAGGTAGATGGCGTGATGTGGGTGCGGCCGGCCATCGAAGAGGATGCCATCAAGCGCACGTTCTACAACATCGACAACTGGAAACGGGCGGTTATCCAACTGGCGATGACCAACCTGCGCCAGGAGTTTGGCGATCTGACTCTCGATGAGAGCCTGGTCGCCCGCGAAAAGATCGCCAGCAATCTCCAGCGGATTTTGAATACCTTTGCCGTCGAATGGGGCCTGAGCGTCAGCAAGGTGGAAATCCGCCTGATTGACCCGCCGGAAGACATCAAGAAGGCCATGCACAAGCAAAAGACTGCCGAGCAGGAACGCCGCGCCATGAAGTTGCTGGCGACCGGGGAGTTCGAGGCGGCGGAACAGCAAAAGTTAGCGATCATCCAGCGCGCGGAAGGCGAACGGGAAGCGGTCATCCAGGTGGCCCAGGGCAAGGCGGAAGCCATCCGCCTGGTCAACGAAGCCGCCGAGCAATACTTCGTCGGCAATGCTCAACTGCTCAAACAGCTCGAAATGGTGGAAAACTCGCTGCGCGATAATGCCAAGATCGTCATCACCGAGCATGGCATCAGCCCCACCGTGCTATTGGGCAGTATGCCGGTC
>JBNGDO010000110.1:0-17651 GCA_049975385.1 Anaerolineae bacterium
GTCCAAGACAGCGCGCCACCTCGTATAAAATTGACGACACACGCAAATTTTACGCTTCGATCACGTACGTGCCGAACAGTTTGTCGTGCCAACCTTGTTGATAGTCATCCCACAGCATCCAGAGAAAGCCCAGGCCGAAGACAAGATTGCTCAACCAGTACCCGATGACTGCGCGTCCCAAAGCGAGCCAGAAGGAAGGCGGGTTCCAGTCGGCGGTCACAATTTTGATCCCGAGCCATTTTTTGCCCAAGGTTTGCCCGCTACGTGACCACATGATGGCGTAATACAGCGCGCTGGCGATAAAGGCCCAGATCACGGCGATAAACACGATGATGACGATCACAAAGACGAGAAAGTCTTCGTCCATTCCGCTCATAAACATCGGGGCCAGGCCGCCCAGGCATCCTGCCGGAACACCTGCGATGAGGCCTACAATCACACTATCAATCAGATAAGCAAAAAATCGTTTCCAGAAGCTCGCGTAAACCATCTTTTCTCTCCTCCCGGGGAAATTGATCTCAACCCGTTGACGTATTTTGGCCTTCACTATAGGCTAAATTCATGCTTTGTCAAAAGCTAGTGTGTTGGTGACTCCTCACATTTCACCGCAGAGCGCGCCGAGGCCGCAGAGAGATTTTAAAGGTATTTCTCTGTGCGCTTTGCGCTCTCAGCGGTAAATGGATACGACGCGATTGTGGCTATCTTTCAACTTGTGGGGGAATCACCAGCTAGTGTGATACTGCGTTGATCTGTTCCCAGCACTCGCAGGCGGTGCGCGTTTCTTCGCTTCTTGTGAGCGTGCCGGAGTAAGCCTCGCCCGTCGAGGTAGGTGCCCAGCCTGAAAGGGCCATTGGCCAGCGCGGATCGTCTGCGGCGATCCAGACCCCGTTGTAGCGCCGGGCGATGTGCAGGTGCGTCGCGTTGGAAACCCCGCCCTCGCACGAGGGATGCCCCAGGTTGTCCCCCGCCTTGAGCATTGTGCCGTTCTGCACCCGTCCATCCGAGGCCAGATGCAGGTAGAACAGCACCCAGCCTGTGCCCACAAAGCCATCTCCGTCGAGGTCTTGTAGCACTATCCCCTCGTGGCTGTGGATGACCAGGCCGTCTGCTGCTGCGGTCGCCCATTGACTGCTCGGCGCGCAGCCGATGTTACGCTCGTTGGTGGTGAAATCCAGCGCCGCGAAAGGCCCCTGGGTTCCGTAGCCCGGATGCGGCCCGCCGGTGTAGTGCCAGGTTGCGTCCTGGGGCCACGGCAGGCGTAGCTCGGGGGCTTCCAGGCCGGCGGGAATCAACGGTTCGACAGCCTGTGCGAAAGGATCGCCAAACAGCTCGCGGTAGACGCTTGTAAAGCGATTCAGATCGGCGCGCCAACTCTCGTAGTCGGTGGATGTGGGGGCCAGGGCGCGCTGGACGCCTGCCGTACCGCCGTTGAGTTGCGTGGAGAACTGGATATAGGTCCCGTCGCGCGTCTGTACCAGCCACAGGGCGTCCATCCACCAGCCGTAGAACCCGATATTGAGTGCGTCCGCGGCCAGACTGAGCTGGTGGTACAGGCCGTTCATATACGTCTGTGTGGTGTACCCCAGGGGGTAGGCACGTTGTTCCGCTGAGGGTTCGTGATTGGACAGCCAGCCGCCGCGCAGTTCGAGGAGTGCCAGCAGCACCCGTGGGCCGACGCTGTACTGTTTAGCAACCAGGGTGACGATTTCAGCGGCGTTCATCTGCACGCCCAGGACATCCTCGCTGTAATCCTTGAACAGTCCCGGGAGGGCCGCCGTCGCCTGCGCGATGTCGAAATCCTTGTACTCCGGCCCGTACACAAGTTCATTGTCGGGGATCAAGAGGGTCCCCGGTCCGGTGTGCTGTGCGGCGAGTGCGATCTGCAATCGCAGTCCTGCCGCTAATTGATCGGCATTTCCCAAACCATTGAGGCGCATCAGGCTCTCTACCGTTGTCCCGAAGGCCATTGCGATGCCGGAAAGCGTGTCCCCTGCGCGCACGGTGTAGTAGATGGCCGTCGTCTCGGGCGCGGCACGTGTGGGGGTAGGTGTGGCGGTGTCTATGACGACGGTGGGCGTGCTGCTGGGGCCGGCTTTGGCGGTCGCCGTCAAGGCTGCGGGCTTGGGCGTAGCGGTGGGCCGTGCAGATGGGTTTCCGACGTCCCCGAGGCTCACGTCGCGCCGGCATCCCGGCAGAGCGGCGATGAAAAGCGCGCTGAGCAAACCGAGAAAGGTTATCGTGACTTTGTATTTTCCCAAAATGTCAACCTCACAAAAATGAACAGGAGTTGTGAAACAGCCTTCTGCCACAACCCCTGTTCCCGATGCAACTGGAACTAGTCTTCAGGAATGTTCAACTCCTGCCCTACCTGAATCGTATTGGGATCCTTGATGGTATCTTTGTTGGCCTCAAGGATGTCTTTCCAGCGATTTGCATCGCCGAAGAACTTCTTCGCGATCGTGCTCAGTGTGTCCCCAGCAGCGACGAGGTATTTACGAGACGCAGCTTTCGGTTTGTTCCTGAGTGCAGCCAGCACTTCGGGTTCCATCTCGGCACTTCTCTTGATAACTATGCGTAACCTCCTGTTCGCATATTTGAGACGCTATCCCTTTGATAGCGTTGTTGGCGTCATTGTACTCTTCCCATAGGGGAAGTCAATGGCTGAAACTACAAAAGTCTCAGACGGTGCTGCGTTTTAGGTTCCTGGTGTTTGAGTAGAGATTTGCCTACCCAGGCGTCTGGTGAGACTTTTGTAGTCTGGCTTCTCATTACGCAGGACTAAGCCCTCTCCGCCACGCCAGCACATCGGCGATACTCTCGCGCAGGGGCCGTGGATTGTAGCCCAGTTCGCTTTGCGCCTTGGCGTGACTGAAGTCGCAGTTATCGCGCACCGTGCGCAGCGAATACTGAGTGAATTTGGGGATGGCGTGCGTCAGCCGGTAGAAAGGCTCGGCGATGCGCGCGATCAAGTCCGCCAGCCACATCGGCGCGACGATGTGCGGGGTGTGAATGCCGACGAATTCCTGTACGATTTGCTTGATCTGCGCGATTTCGATCCGTGCGCCCGAAAGGATGTAGGTCTCACCCGTGCGACCCTTTTCCGCCGCCAGGGTCAGCCCCTTCGCGACGTCGCGCACATCTACAAAATCGTAAGCGCCTTTCACCAGGAAGTGCAGCCTTTTCCGCGCGAAATTGCGGATGACGTTGCCCATCTCGGAATCGAGATAATCGTACGGGCCGATGATTCCGGTAGGGCAGGCGATGACGGCGTCGAGACCTTGTTCCACGGTTTCGAGGACGGCGAGCGTGCCTTCGGCTTTGGTGCGATCGTAAGCCCCTACTGGGCTATCCGGCGCGAAAGGAATACTCTCATCGATACAGATGCCGTGAGGCATCCGTTTGAAAGCGTGGATCGAACTGATGTGGACCATTCGCCGTACATCGGCTTTTAGGGCAGCCTGCGCGGTGTTGCGGACACCGTCTACGTTGACCTCGCGCATCAACGTTTCTGCGCCGGGCAAAATGGAAATGATGCCCGCCAGATGATAGACGATATCGACGCCATCCATCGCCCGGTCCAACGATGCAGGATCGAGGACGTTGCCGACGACGCGCTCGACCTCCAAGCCTTCTAGCGACGCGCAATTGTCGTTAGGGAGCACCATCGCGCGCACCGGCTGCTGTTGCGCCAGCAGCTCGCGCACCAATACATTCCCCACGTGGCCTGTAGCGCCTGTTACCAAAATCATAGTCACCTCCGGTCTAACAATATAAGAGAATAAGGGCCGAAAAAACCGTCGATTTTGCATACGGCGCTACCGTCGCTTGGTATGGCTTGTTAATCTGCGCGCCGGTTTTGGGGAAAACCGGCGAACTGGTACAGTTCCATTATAACGCGATTTACTGGCGGGTCAATTCAGGGCTTAGGACGGGTGCGGTTTTGGCCCTTGAGTACCTGGCTTGTTGAGCCCGAAGCGGGCCAAAACTGCCACAAAACCGCAATTATCAGACGTTGATCGGTAACATTTTACGTGACTTAACGCGGCGGCTTGCCTTGTATCGCAGTAGACATACAATGTAAGAGTGTTCGTACAGGTGATAGCGATGCTGAAAGGAAAGCTGCGCAACAATGCGCCATTCGAGCTCTACGATCCCGGACGGCTGGTGGATGATGACCTGAAGCTTGTCCTGTACCAGGCGTATCCAGGCGACAAGCCCCGTGGTTATGTGCCAGTCTATCGCTTCCGGATGACGCTTGTGGGGCAGAAGCACGAGATCGGCAGAATCGAACTGCGCGTCTCCAACATAAACCGCATTGTGATGTACGCGGGGCACATCGGTTATCGGGTATTGCAGCCATATCGCGGTCATCATTATGCTGCCCGGAGCTGTGCCTTGCTCTTCCCCCTGGCACGACATCATGCCCTGAATCCTCTGTGGATCACCTGCAATCCTGATAATTATGCCTCCCGGCGGACGTGTGAGCTTGCCGGAGCCACCTTTGTTGAAATTGTCGATCTGCCGGGAGATACGGATATGTACCAGATGGGCGAGCGTCAGAAGTGCCGTTACCGGCTGGATTTGTGATCGAGGTGAATCGATGATGTTCGCCGATAGTTCCCGAAAAGGTCGACCTTTTGCCAAAGATCCCGCGGTGGTGCGTTTTGCCGGAAGCTACTGGCTTTACTACCCTTTGCCGCCGTTTGGGGATGGGCGTGACGGTGGTGGGTGGGGGATTGGCATCGCCCGCAGCGACGATCTCGAAACATGGCACAAGGTTGGCGAGGTTCTCCTGCAGGCTGCGTATGAACGCAACGGTATATGTGCGCCAGGCGCGATTGTTTTGGGAGAACAAGTACACCTTTTCTACCAAACTTATGGCAATGGCCCGAATGACGCCATCTGCCACGCTGTCTCCGATGATAGCATGCACTTCATCCGCAATGCTACCAACCCCATCTTTGCACCGACAGGCGATTGGACCGTCGGTCGCGCTATCGACGCCGATGTGATTGTCCATAATGACTGGTTGTTCCTCTACTTTGCGACGCGCGATCCCGCGATGCGGATTCAGATGCTCGGTGTGGCGGCTGCGCCGCTGGATTCCGGTTTTGGGCGCGCCGCGTGGACGCAACTGTGTGATGCCCCCATCCTCGAGCCGGAGTTGCCCTGGGAGCAGGAATGTATCGAAGCTCCGGCGCTCTGTAAGCACGACGGTAGGTTTTTCATGTTCTACGGCGGCGCGTACAACAACAGACCGCAGCAGATCGGCTGTGCAACAAGTGAGGACGGCGTGCGCTGGCGGCGACTGTCGGATCAGCCGTTCTTGCGCAATGGAGAACCGGGAACGTGGAATGCCAGCGAGTCCGGACACCCATTCGTCTTTGTGGATGAGGATGGGCGTGCGTTTCTCTTCTTCCAGGGGAATAACGACATGGGTCGAACGTGGTATCTCTCCTGCCGGGAGATCCTCTGGCAGGCGGGAGTGCCTGTTTTGAAGCCGGATGTGGGATAATTTACGAGTTTAGATTTTGAGATTTAGGGGAGAATGATTATGGGGTTTACAGTACAAACAGCGAAAGGGTTGGGGAAGTACATTGTTGATTCGGGCATCGATCCACAGCTGTTACGCATGCACATCTCCGAAATCGCGTCGGGTACAAGTGCGCACGCCCCGCATACCCACGCGGGTGTCGAGGCATTCTACGTCCTCGAAGGGCACGGTACGCTCAACGTGGATGGTGAAGCGTCGCAGTCCCTTGGCCCCAACGACGTGATCATACTCGATCCGGCCAAATTACATGGCCTGACAAATACCGGTGACGCGCCGATGCGCTATATGGTCATCATCGCGAAATGCCCTGAGGTGACTGAATGACGATGGACGATGTATACTGGCCTGAACTGCGTGAAACGTACGAGCAGCGCCGTCAACGCTACCTGGAATTCTGTGCCGCCGAGGCGCCCGGGGGGCGCGTCGGCTTCTTCAGCCAGATCGCCCGCCTGGAATTGGGCCTGGCGGTGGACGAAGCGCCCATTCGCGAAGGCATCGCCTTCGTGGACTCGCGGCAAGATTGCTGCGATTTTGCCGTTGGCGGGCTTTTGCGCATCCTGTACAAGTACCGCGAGAGCCCGGGCATTTCGCCCGCCCTGATCGCCGACATCGAAACGTGCTTGCTGCGCTTCAAGTACTGGTGGGATGAACCGGCGGGCGATAACAAACGCTGCTATCACACCGAAAACCACCAGATCATCTTCCACAGCGATGAATTGCTGGCGGGCCAGCTTTTCGAGGCGCGCATTTTCGAGAATGACGGCAACGATGGGCGCTATCACATCGACCACGCCTTGCACTTCATCACGCGCTGGTTCGACTTCCGCGCGCGCTTTGGCTTCAGCGAGTGGCTCTCCAACTGTTACTTCGAGGAGGATCTGCTGGCGCTGGTCAACCTCTACGACTTTGCGTGGGATGCAGAGGTGCGCCGCCAGGCCGGCCTGCTCATCGACGTCATCCTCTTTGAGATGGCGCTGCACACCTATCGCGGCGTCTTCGGCTGCACGCACGGGCGTACGTACGCGCGGCTCATCAAGGGCGGGCGCAATGAGGACGCCGCCAATACCGCCAAGTTGATGTTCGGCATGGGCCTGTTCAACAACCCGCACAGCCTGGGAACGGTTCCGCTGGCGACGAGCACCTATCGCTGCCCGCCACTCATCGCGGCGATTGCGGGTGATTTGCAGGAGCCGTTGTTGTTCAAGGAGCGGCACAGTATCAACATCGCCGACGCGCCCAAGTACGGCCTGTCTTTCGAGGATATGGAGGATGGGCACTTGTTCTGGAGCATCCAGGACTACATACACCCCAGAATCTACGACCTGGCACAGCGGACGCGGGCCGAACGCGAAATCATGCTTTACGAGGATTATGAAGCGCGCTATGACAGGCTGCTCGCGTGGCAGATGCTGGAGTCGGGCAAAATCGATCCTGTCATCGACTGCCACGCAATGACTGAAGTCCACATTCAGACTTATCGTACGCCGGACTATCTCCTCAGTTGTGCGCAGGATTACCGTCCCGGCAAGCCTGGCTACCAACAGCATACGTGGCAGGCCACGCTTGGCATCGATGCTGTCGTGTTTACCAACCATCCAGGCGCGGCGGATGAGACTTCACGGCCTAACTTCTGGGCGGGCAACGGCGTGATGCCACGTGCCACACAACACCGCAACGTCCTCGTCTGCCTCTACCATGCGCCGCCGGACGACGCTTTCCCCTTCTCGCACGCCTACTTCCCGCGCGCCGTGTTCGATGAGGTTGTGGAACGCGAGCACTGGACCTTCGCCCGCAAGGACGACGGCTACCTCGCTCTCTATAGCCGACATCCCATACATTGGCTGGCGGATAAAGACGGTATTATCGTCGAGGCGCGGGCGGAGTCGCCGGACAACGTCTGGTTGGTGGAGATGGGCCGCCGCGCCGATTGGGGCGACTTCGCGGCCTTCGTCGAGGCCGTTGCGGCGAGCGTCATCACTTGTACCGGGTTGGATGTCAGCTACAATTCCCCTTCGCAGGGATGGTTCGATTTTGGGTGGACCGGGCCGCTGCGGGTTGCGGGCGAGGAAATCCTGCTCCACGACTATCCGCGTTTCGACAATCCCTACTGCCAGTGTGCATTCACCGCGCCGCAAATTCACGTCCAACGCGAAGAAGAACGACTCGTCTTGAACTTTGATAGGACGCAGATCCACGCGGATGCACGCTGATCTGTCTGCATATCATTTGTCTATATCTGCGAAAACCGGCGTCCACATACAGATTGGCGACACGAAGACGCGGGAGCAGCACATCCCGATCATAGATGCGCTGATCAACGACAACGAGTACCGCGCGCAGGTCAATGTTCTGAACAACAGTGCGCTTCCCGGCCTGCCCGACGATGTGGCGGTGGAAGTGCCCGCTGTTGTCACTCGTAGCGGTAGACAGTAGAGATAGACGGTGGGGCATTTGCTATCGGTGTAGGAGAATTGATGGACATACCTTGCGTTACGACTGAACGTCTTGTTTTGCGTGCGTTTTCCGAACAGGATGCGGACCCGTTGTTCGGTATCCTCCAGCAGCCTGGAATTCTGCGCTACTACCCGCGCACCGATCCGCCGCCGCGTGAGGCCGTCGAGCGGATGGTGGCGCGCCACCTTGCACACTGGGAAGAACATGGCTATGGCTGGTGGGGAGTCGAGTTCCGCACCGAACCGGGGCTGCTCGGGTGGGCGGGACTGACCTACCTGCCCGAAACCGGTGAGACCGAAGTTGCGTATCTATTACGGTCGGAAGTCTGGCGGCGTGGCCTGGCGACCGAAGCGGCTAAGACGGCGCTGCGCTTTGGATTCGAGCGGTTTGCCTTCCCGTTCATCGTCGGTTTGACGCACCCGGAGAACGTCGCGTCGCGTCGCGTGTTGGAGAAGAGCGGCCTGCACTTTGTCGAAAAGGCCGTCTACTTTGGGATGGATTGCTTTCGCTATGTGATAGAGAGGAACGATGACGTTGAAAACGCGGATGGATAGATCGATGTTGCCTGTTGTTGTGATGCCTTACCACGATCCCGACGGAGAGATGGCGCTGCATCTCGAGACTATCTTGCCCGATCTCAAGCAGATGTTCCGCCGTGCATTTGTTGGTGTGACGGCAGCTACGGTTGCAGCACAACCGGCAGCAGTCGAATGGTTGTCATCGGATCCGTTCTTTGGCGTGACCTACCAGAAGCCGGATGTTGGGGTGGGGGAGCAGTTTCATGCTTTGTATACTCACGCTGTCGCAGCCTGTGTCCCGAGTGAAGTGCTGCATTTGTGTTTCATCGACCGGGTGGCGTATGCGTTGGAGACTGCGCATCGAACCGCATTTGTGAAGGATGTGCTGGCTGTTCAGGGCATGGATACGCCACTGATGTTCCTTCGCTCTGAAGCAGCCTGGCGCACCCATCCGCAGAATTATTGCGATATCGAGATGATGGCAACGCGGGCGGGAGAATTACTGTTCGGACTGACACTTGACTTTGCCTGGTGCCATCTGGCGATTCGGGCCGGCTTGCTGCAATCGATTCTATCCGACGTGAGAAATGTTGACATCAGTATGTTGGCCGAAATAACGCTGGCATTGCGGGATAGACTCGCATCCATAGCCGTCGATTGGTTGGCCTGGGAGGATCCGTTTCTGCTGGAGCGTGATGCCAAGCATCTCAAAACCGAACGTGAGCACTGTCCACTGGAGACGCGAAGACGGCTGGCATACATTGTGCCTACGTTGCAATTACTCGCAGACGCGGCGAACGGTGCTTCACCGTTTGTTGGGCGAAAGTAGCATTCAAGCATTCTGACACTGTATTTTTAGGAGGATTTCATTATGGCAAACATACTGGCAGTAGCAGGGCCGAATTCGAAGTTTCAACAATCCGGGGCGGAACCGGCGGGGTTCTGGGCTGGATTGTGGTACGGGATCATTCTGCCAATTACGTTCATCATCCGCCTTTTTAATCCCAACGTCGGTATCTACGAACTTAACAATAACGGCAGATGGTATGATTTCGGCTTCTTCCTCGGCCTAATGGCGTCATTTGGCGGTGGAACCGAAACCGCTCAAACCGTGTACGTTTACCAATAATTCCAGGTGCACGGTTTGCCGGCCAAGATTTGAAACCGAATAGACGAATGGACGCCAGCTATGACGAGAATTTTTTTTCCGACGAAATCCGAATTCGTTTATGCGTTGTTGCATTCGTGGTCGGCCTGTACGTCTAAACAATCACGAGTGGTGAGAGGGAGCGCGTATGGCTGAAAAAACAATTTTCATCATCGGCGCGGGCATGGCCGGGCTTTCGGCCGGCTGCTATGCGCAGATGAACGGCTGTCGCTCGCAGATTTTCGAACTGCACACAATTCCGGGCGGGCTGTGCACGTCGTGGCGACGGAAGGACTATGTCTTCGACGGGAGCGTGCGCTACCTCAGCGGCGTCGATCCGCAGACCAAAATCCACCAATTGTGGGAGGAGTTTGGACTGCTGGAGGGGCGGACTATCCACTTCTATGACGAGTTCAGCCGTTTCGAGGGCGACGACGGGCGTGTCTTCACCCTGTATACCGACATCGACCGCCTTGAGCAGCACATGCTCGCGCTCTCCCCGGAAGACGAGGGCACGGTCCGTGAGTTTACGCGGGCCATCCGGCAGTTCACGAAGATGGAACTGCCGGTCGATCTCACCCCGTCCGATCCTTGAGGCCGGGTATCCCCTCGGCGGGTCGCTGCGCTTCGCGGAAGACCTGGCGGAGCGCTATCTGGCCCTTGGCGGCGAGATCCGCTACAAATCGCGCGTGGAAGCCATTCTGGTGGAGGACGACCGCGCCGTGGGCGTGCGGCTGGCGGACGGCACTGAGCATCGCGCGGACATCGTCATCTCGGCGGCGGATGGGCACAGCACGATCTTCGATCTGTTGGACGGGCGCTACCTGGATAATAAAGTCCGTTCGTATTACCGCGATATGACGGTGGCGAAATCCATTCTCCAAATTTCACTGGGGGTAAACATGGATTTATCCGCCGAATGTCCATCCATCAACTTTACCCTTGCGCAGCCGGTCTACCTGGGCAACGTGCGCCACGAGCGGCTGGTGGTCAAGCACTACTGCTTCGATCCGACGATGGCGCCGCCGGGCAAGTCCGTCTTGAGCGTGTGGTGTGAGGCGGACTACGACTACTGGAAGAGCATGCGCGCCAATCGCAAGCACTATCGCGCAGCCAAGGACCTGGTCGCGCAACAAGTCATCGCTGCGTTGGACGAACGCTTTCCCGGATTGAGCGACGCCGTCGAAGCGATCGACGTGGCGACGCCGGTCACCTACGAGCGCTACACCGCCAACTGGCGCGGCGCGTTCGCCGGATGGGCGCTCACCACGCGCAAGATGAGCATGATGATGGGCGGTGGGATGAAGAAAACTCTGCCGGGCCTGGACAACTTCTACATGATCGGGCAGTGGGTGGAACCGGGCGGCAACGTCGAACTGTCCGTCGCTTCCGGGCGGGATGTGGTGAAGGATATTTGCGCGGCGGAAGAGAAGCCATTTGAAACCACAGCCATGAGTGTTAATTCTCTGTCAGCAGATGGGTAACCAGTGGTTGCACGCAGATTTAACAGATTTCTATGCGAGTCAGCCTATCTGCTTAATCGGCTCAATCTGCTGACCTAAAAGGACAATCGATGCAACCCTTACCTCTCCCGGAAAATTTCAACTCCGAAACCTTGATGCTTGCTAAGATCACGGAAAACGGCGTCTTTCACGAGTCGCGGCAGGGGGCGAGCTTTGCCGCGCGGCTGGTGGCGAACGGCGCGCCGGAAGACCTGGAATTGGCGCACAAAGTGCTCGACGTGGTGCTGCGCGCGCAGGAGCGTCACCCCGACGATCCGCACTACGGCAACTTTATGTGGATGATCGAAGATACCGTGGTGCAGGACCTCAACGCCGTCGAATTCAACCTCGAACATCTGATCCCGATGATGCTGCAACACGCGGATCGCCTGTCGCCGGAGATGCGGGGCCGCGTGTTGGAAGCCATCCGTCTGGGCCTGGATGAAATCCGCCGCCTGGACGTGCTGCCGGTCTACACGAACATCACGCTGCTCGACATCTTCAACACCTGCCTGGGCGGTGAACTGCTCGGCGACGCCGCCATCGCGCAGCGCGGCTACAACAAACTCGTTCTGTGGATGGCGCTCACCGACCGGCAAGGCCATCCCTTCGAGTACAACAGCCCAACGTATGGCGCCGTCGACATCCGCGCCCTGGGAAGACTCGCCGCGTTGGTGCGGCACACCGAGACGCGCATCCGTGCGCGGACGGCGCTGGCGCGCTTGGGCCTCAGCGCCGCGTTGCACATCCACGCGGGGACGGGACGCTGGGCCGGGCCCCACAGCCGCGCCTACCATCCGAGCGTCGTCTGTGAGACCGAGGCCGAAATCACCATGCTGCGCCGCTGGATCGCTGATGGCACATTGCCCGCGTGGATCGCCGACGTGCTGGATGCGCGCCCGGCGACATTCCAGGTGGATGAGACGGCGTTCGCCGAGCGACAGTTGGGCCTCACCACTTACCATAGTCCCTCGTTTGCACTCGGCGTTTCGGTTAAGGAAGCGGGCGGGCAGTCGGACGTGATGATGGCGCACTACGTGCGCCCCGGCGCAGATCGCCCCGGCGTCCTCTACACCCGTTATCTGACCAACGACAAATGGCTTGGCGACTTCTACCACGCCACCGACCGCACCAAATCGCGCAATCTCGTCGAAGAGGGGCAGTTCTACGGGGTGCAACAGGGCACCCGCGCCATCGGTTTGTACACCGTGGGCCGGCTGGGGACCATCCACAGTGCGAAGGCGGCTTTCATCTGGACGCAGCGCGCACTGGTGGATGAGATTTGGGTGGGCGCACAGCGGATCACAGCGCTGCCGGTGGATGTGCCGCCAGGCGAGGTTGTGGTCGTGGGGAGTGGCGAGGCTCTCTTCGCCGTGTTGCCGCTCGCACGCACCGATCTGGGCCGCGACGCGCCCATCCGCCTGGTGGAGCGTGCGGGCGACCTCGTTCTCGAAATCTATAACTACCTCGGCCCGGAAAAAGGCTTCTGGGAAATGGGCTGGCCTGGCGCGTTCTACAAGGGCAAACCGCAGTGCGGCGTTTACCTGGAAGTCGCCGAGCGCGCCGCTTATCCCGACGGGCGTGCCTTTGGGCAAACGGTGGCTTCCGGCGTACTGCTGGATGAAACCGGCGCGCCGTTCACCTATGCCGCCGAAGGCGAACGCCTGTGGACCGTCGAGCACAGCCGCGATGGACAAACTCTGGGTCTTGAGGTAGACTTGATGGCCTGGGAACTCAAGCGTCGTTGGACGCAAGCCGGCGAACTTGGCTGGTCGATGCTCGAAAGTCCGCTGGCGCGGCAGTCGCGCACCGGTCACATCGAAGCCGGCGGCGCGACGCTCGACTGCGGGAAAGAGAGCGCGTGGCTCTTCGCCAGTCCCGCGACCGGACGCTACGTCGCCGCGTACCACGGGCTGACGCCTGCGCCACTCACGCTTACCACGCCCGGTGGGACCGTTGAACTGGCGCTGATCGGCACGGGAACCGTCGTGTGGGATAACGGCGAGGTCACGGTCGAAGCACTGTCTTCGGACAAGCTTTTAACCTAATCACAGAGGGAAAACTTATGGATTTTAAAACAATGGCGCAAGAAGCATCATCCCGCCCCCGCTCCCGCCCCTGGTTTTGGCGGCCTAACTTGATCGTTTTCATTTCGAGCGGCTGCATCATGATTTTGGAGCTGGTCGCCGGGCGCATTATCGCGCCAAGCGTTGGCGTATCGCTCTACACGTGGACGAGCGTGATTGGGGTGATCCTGGCGGGCATCAGCGTCGGCAACTACATTGGCGGGCGGTTGGCCGATCGTTGGGCGTCGCCGCGTCTGCTGGGATTGATGTTCTTCCTGGCGGGATTGACCGCGTTCGGTGTCCTTGCCATTGACCAACTCATCCCTATGGACTATGTCGAATGGCCCCTGATCTGGGAAATTCTGGCGCTCATCGCCGTGCTCTTCCTCATCCCCTGCACCATTCTGGGAACGGTTTCACCGATTGTCGTCAAGCTCGCCATGCACGATCTTTCTCGTGCGGGACGCACGGTGGGGCAAATCTATGCCTTCGGTACGGCGGGCAGCATCGCAGGGACGTTCCTTACAGGATTCTGGCTCATCTCGCAATTTGGTACGTATATGATTGTCCTTGGTGTAGCGATCCTATTAGTGCTTCTGGGGTTACTCTTTCTTTTGGGACGTCGCTGGTGGGGCGCAGCGCTTGCGCTGCCGCTTTTGATCGGTGCTGCGGTGTGGGCCGATCAGCAGGGCTGCCTCGAAGGGCCGTGTTTGTACGAAACTAACTACTTCTGCATCAAGGTGAAGGAAGAAGAAAAAGACGGCGAAACCGTTCGTACGTTGATTCTCGATCGCCTTGTCCACAGCTACACCTCCCTTGAAAATCCGACGAAGCTGGTTTACGGTTATGAGAAGGTATATGCCGAACTGACAGCTTACCAAGCCGCGCGTCACGATGCACTGCGCACGCTCTTCATCGGTGGCGGAGGATACACTTTCCCCAAGTATATGGAAGTGATTTACCCCGGTAGCATCCTCGACGTGATTGAGATCGATCCTGGTGTGACAGAGGTAGCGTACGAGCATTTGGGATTGTCGCGCGACACGCGCATCGCCAGTTTCAACGAGGATGCGCGGATGTTCTTGCACCGCGAACCAACCGCGCGTTACGACTTGATTATGGGTGACGCCTTCAACGACTTTTCCGTCCCCTACCATCTCACCACGCAGGAGTTCAACGAGCGCGTCCATGCCTGGCTGGAGCCCGATGGTCTCTATATGGTCAACATCATCGATGGAACTTATGGCCGTTTCTTGCGTGCTTACGTTCACACGCTGCGACAAACGTTCGCCTACGTCTACGTTGCGCCGACGAGCGCGGATTGGCGCGAGGCGTCACGCAACACCATTGTCATCGTTGGGACGGATACGCCGCTAGATATGGAAGCCTTTGACAGCGATTCATTGTGGCGGCAGTGGTTATTGCCAAAGGAAGAGGTGGACGCGTTGTTGGTCGAAGACGTCGCTGTGCTGCTAACCGACCGTTATGCTCCTGTTGAACAGATGTTAGCCCCCGTGTTTCTCGGTAAGGAACTGGAATAATATGTATCCGGTGGAGCTGTGAACAAGACGAAGGCCGGCAAACGCTCCCAAAAACGTATCCTCTCCCGTCGAACAAACACACTCTGGCGTTTGGGCGCTCTTGCAGCGTTATGGTTGATCGTTTTTGGGCGGGGCTGTGTGTATCGCCCTAAATCAAACCACCCTGGCGCGTATTTCAACAAAGGAAGCAATGCCGCGTGGCTCGGTGTTGAATGGGTGAGTCAGCCGCGCCGCGCCGACGAGGTGGTGGTGCTCGCAATGGACTTGGCTGAACGGCAGATCACCACGGTCTACGTTTACGCGAGTTATTACAAGCCGGAGGGGGTGTTCAGTCCCACTTACGCTTACGCGGAAGAGTTCGTTGCCACGTTGAAGGGGCTTGCGCCTGATCTTGTTGTGCAAGCGTGGATCGGATTGCCACTCGGCACGATGAACCTCGACAATCGTGCTATCCGGCGCGAGGTTGTGGACTTCTGTGTTGCTCTTATGCAGGATGCGGGCTTCGATGGGCTGCACGTTGATCCTGAACCCGTCAAAGATGGCGACGCTTCGGTGCTGGCATTGCTCGATGAAATGCGCCAGGCACTCGACCCTGAGGTCGTACTCTCTGTCGCCGGGCGCCGCATCTGGCCCATCTTTCCCACCATGCGATGGCCGCTCGTGGGGCAGTGGAGCTGGCGCACATCCTATTATCAAAAATTAGCCCGGCGCGTGGATGAGATTGCAGTGATGGTTTATGATAGCGCAATGCCTACTTCTGGACTGTATCGCTACTGGACGAAATTCCAGGTCATCGCGCTCAGCCGAGCATTGGTTTATAGTGATGTGCGGCTTTTCATCGGCATTCCTGCTTCTGAAGAGGTGACGTCCACACACAAACCGGTAGCGGAAAACATGCACAGCGGTTTGCGTGGAACGATTGATGGCCTCAATGATTGGGCGACGTGGACAAATGTTGTTACTGGTGTAGCGGTTTATCCGTACTGGGAGACAGATGTACGCGAATGGGAAATCTATCAAAGTCTCTGGCTAGGGGAATAAAAAATGCGCCCCGTCCTTATTAGGAGCGGAGCGCGCAGCATCGCTGCTCCTCTAGTCATCCCGTAAGCGCGTCCACGACCTGGTTGTACATATCGGCAACTGCAGGGCCAACCAGCACCAATATTGCTACCACAACAACGGCGATCAAGACCAGAATTAGACCGTACTCGGCCAATCCTTGTCCCTCTTCTCTCGGCAAATAAATCATTTTCACACCTCCTAGCACAAAGCCTATCATTATTCTAACCCATTTGTGCAATGATTACAATAGGAGGCTGGTACTATGGCTCAAACATTTTGGCGAGTTCCCATCAAGCGGAAGAGGTTTTCACTGAACGGTGGATAAACAATGCCGCACTCGGTGATGATCGCTGTGATGTGCGCAGCGGGTGTTACATCGAAGGCTAGGTTGGTGGCAGGTGCGCCTTCAGGGGCAATCTGACACGTCTCGAAGCGCGTGACCTCATCGGCAGGCCGTTGCTCGATAGCGATTTCATCTCCGGTCGCTAAGGTCATATCGATGGTGCTGGTCGGGCCGACAACATAGAAGGGTACATTATGTGCCTTTGCTGCTAATGCTAGACTGTACGTCCCGATCTTGTTTGCTGTGTCGCCGTTGGCAGCGATACGATCACAACCAACCACGCACAGGTCGATGCCAATCGTGCGCATGATATGTGCGGCGGCTCCATCGACGATGATGGTATAGGGTACTTCCCATTGTTCTAGTTCCCAGGCGGTGAGGCGCGCACCTTGCAAACGCGGGCGAGTCTCATCGACGTAAGCAAAAATGTCTTTTCCGGCCTCGTGCGCGGCGGTGATGACCCGCAATGCGGTTCCGTATTCGCCAGTTGCCAGCGGGCCGGTGTTGCAGTGGTGGATGATACGAGCGCGATCCGGCACCAAGGGCAGCGCATTTTGGCCAATGTTGAAGTTGGACGCTTTTTCGAAGGCATAGATTGCGTGAGCCTCTGACAACACCGCGTCTCGGATGGCCACGACCGAGTTTAGCGCTGGATCCATCGCGCGTTGTAGCACCCGGTCCAATGCCCAGAAGAGGTTGACGGCGGTGGGACGCGCCGCTCGCAATATAGCATCGGCAGTCTGTAGTGCTGCCCGCAGTGCTTTCGTGTCGCTGGCAGGGCTGTAGAACGCTGCTAAAGCCATCCCGTAACCTGCCGTGATCCCGATTGCAGGTGCGCCGCGCACGACCATCTCGCGGATGGCGGCTGCAACTTCGTGATAATCAGTATAATCGCAATACGTCAATTTTTGCGGTAACCGGCGTTGATCGATCAGGCGTAGTTTTCCTTCCTCTAACCATTCGATAGCATGATAGGTTTGCATTGATCTTCCTTTCAGATCGTGGACTGCGAAAGTGTATGTTGTACGTTGAAACTTTTGTGGTCTTTATCAATCGTGTTATAATGTCGCTGTTGCCCCTGTAGTTCAATCGGATAGAACGCAGGTTTCCTAAACCTGTTATCAAGGTTCGAGTCCTTGCAGGGGTATACTCACAATTCGCATATGGTCTGCGTGAGGGCACGTCCATATGATACGAGAAGAGTATAGCCATTCCTCAAATTCGTCAAATTGACCTGTGAAGTTGCTGCGCGTTGACTTGACAAGAAAACAGCTCGTGGTAAAATCTAAATTTGTGTGAGGGGATTGCCTAGGTAATTCCAGAAAACACAAAGTAGCTTGACGAAAAGTTAAAGTTGTAGTATACTAAAGATTACCAAAAAGTAATAGACAGAGACAAGACTAGCGGGGGAACCGTCAAGTTGTCGGGGCCGATGCGGGAGTGCGGGAGGCACAGCATCGGCTT
>JBNGDO010000111.1:0-2596 GCA_049975385.1 Anaerolineae bacterium
GGGTAGTACCTCGCGCTCGAAGAAACCCTCAATACCACCTTCTTCCAGCAGAGGGATTTGCTCGGTGTCGCGCAAGTCGGAATCGGATTCGTATTCTACGATGGGTAGACGGTAGACGGTAGACGGTAGACGGGATTGGTCATCCGGAGCGCCTGGCTGTCCCAGTGCAAATTTGCCGAGGAGGGGATCAGGGGAGGCTTTGCCAGGCTTGTAGGTTTTGCTAATGACAGGCGCGGCGGTCTCGTCCACCCG
This sequence comes from Anaerolineae bacterium, assembly GCA_049975385.1. Lineage (GTDB taxonomy): Bacteria > Chloroflexota > Anaerolineae > B4-G1 > SLSP01 > DSWT01. The sequence continues at coordinate 253 of JBNGDO010000111.1, forward strand.
GGTGAGTGCGTCGCGGATCAAGTTCTGGTGGCGTTTGTAGAAGCGGAAATCTGCCGCTGCTTCCACCGCCGCAATGAAGTCATTGTAGTTTAGGTGAGGGCCAGGGCCAAGTTTTTCGGCCAGCGCATCCACCAGGTCGGCCACTTCAACGTCGTCGGTCTCCCGGCACGCGGCTCGCAGACGCGCGCGGGCGGCGTCGGAAAGGTCCACCCGCAGGCGCAAGGGGCGTTCCACGGTGACTTTCCAGTAGCCGAAGGCCGCGTTATCGAAAATCTTGGATTGCTCCGTTTCCTCGAAAGCGAGGAAGGTGCTTACGATGCGTTGGGTGTCGGCTTCGGACAGCTCGCAGTTCTTCTGTCCGAGGTTTTTGCGCAGCGGGGCATACCATGCGGTCGCGTCGATGAGCTGCACCTTGCCCCGGCGATGCTCCGGCTTGCGGTTGGTCAGTACCCAGATGTAGGTGGCGATGCCGGTGTTGTAGAACATATTGAGCGGCAGCGCGATGATGGCTTCCAGCCAGTCGTTCTCGATGATCCAGCGGCGGATGTTGCTCTCGCCCTGCCCGGCGTCGCCGGTGAACAGCGACGAGCCGTTGTGGACTTCGGCGATACGGCTCCCCAGGGGCGTGTCGTGCTTCATCTTGCTGAGCTTGTTTACCAGGAACAGCAACTGCCCATCAGAAGAACGGGGAATGAGGCTGTACTCCGGGTCTCCGGCGTGCGAGATAATGAAACGCGGGTCGCGCATCTCGCCCTTGCCACCCATCCGGTCGAGGTCGGTCTTCCAGCTTTTGCCATAGGGCGGATTGGAGAACATGAAGTCGAAGTCGAGAGCGGGGAACGCATCGGCGGAGAGCGTGGAGCCGAACGCCATCGTCTCGGCCTCCTGCCCTTTGCCCTTGAGCAGCAGGTCGGCTTTGGTGATCGCATAGGTCTCCGGGTTGATTTCCTGCCCGTAGAGGTGGATAGACACCTCCTTGCCGTGTTGCGCGGCCAGTTCCGCCAGTGTCTCCTCACCGATCGTCAACATCCCGCCGGTGCCACACGTGTCATCGTAGAGCAGATACGTGCCGGACTCAATCTGGTCGGCAATGGGCAGAAAGACGAGTTGCGCCATCAACCGCACCACATCGCGGGGTGTGAAGTGTTCCCCGGCCTCCTCGTTGTTTTCCTCGTTGAAGCGGCGGATCAACTCCTCGAAGATCGTGCCCATCGCGTGGTTGTCGAGGCCGGGCAATTTCACGCTGCCGTCGTTATTGCGCACCGGTTCAGGGCTGAGGTTGATGGAAGGATCGAGGTACTTCTCAATGAGGTAGCCCAGGGCATCGGCTTCGCCCAGCGTGGGAATCTGGTTACGGAACTTGAACTTGTCGAGGATTTCTTGGACGTTGGGAGAGAAACCGTCGAGGTAGGCTTCGAAGTCGGCGCGGAGTCGCTGCTGCGTGGCACGAGCGCGCAGGTCGCGCAGCGTGAAAGGTGATGCATTGTAGAATGCCTGTCCAGACGTTTGCTTGAGTGCAGCATCCTGATTGGTGATCCTTGCCTCGTCGAGCATGGCCTTCGTCTTGAGCACGGCGGCCTTCGTCGGCTCCAGCACTGCATCCAGGCGGCGGATGACGACCATCGGCAAGATTACGTCACGATATTTGCCGCGTACGTACACGTCGCGCAGCACGTCGTCAGCAATGCCCCAAATGAAGTTGGCGATCCAGTTGAGATGAGGTTGTTCCATGTTGGCTCCTGAATTCTCAAAGATAACGCCCCCGGCGGCGGCTTCTGAGCACATTGACGCGCGGGGGCGGGTGTGGTATGCTATGGCCCACTACGGCGCGCTCATCGCCGATGGTGCCTTTGGGCGTAGCCTAAAGGATGCCCCAAGTGTTCGCGCACTGTGGGGCGCCTTTTATTTCCGCAAACAGTATAGCCCCAAATCCGCACAGCGGCAAGTCTGTAAACTTGCCTTCCTAAGCGAACAGAATTCCGAGCGGGGAATTGACCATTTGTCCCCACGCCCGTGGGGGTGAACCGATGGGCGGCATGTCAAATGCCGCCCGTGATGGACCACCCATAGTTGGGTGATGTGGGCCACTCGTGTGCGGGTTGAGTGGGCCAACAAGGTCGAATGGCTCGTGCGGTGAGAGACAGCTTGACTATGCAAAACAAACTGGCGGGATCGTACTCGAAGACCAGGTCCTCGGCGTCCTCGACCTCGATGGGCCAGTCCAGTTCGTCGCGGAGGTAATCCACCAGCGCGTCGAAGTTCGTCAGGCGGCGGAGTTTTTGAATGGTATGCATGGTCGCTCCTATTTTTCACCACGGAGACACGGAGAGCACGGAGGTTTTTT
>JBNGDO010000111.1:2696-15084 GCA_049975385.1 Anaerolineae bacterium
TGCATGGTCGCTCCTATTTTTCACCACGGAGACACGGAGAGCACGGAGGTTTTTTAATGGTCTTCTCCGTGTCCTCTGTGTCTCTGTGGTTAGCTACAACACACGGCGCACAACCCCATCTTTCAGCACCGGAACGTTAAAATTGATCAGCAAGCCTACTTTGCATCTTGTCAGTTTCAGGTATGTTAGCAACTGTGCCTCATAGACGGGATGCATCTGTTCTACAGCTTTCAGTTCAACAACAACCTTGCCCTCAACCAGGAAATCAAGACGGTAGCCGCAATCCAGCTTAACGTCTTTGTAAACGACCGGTAATGGCTTTTCTTGCTCAAAAGAGAGGCCGCGTAGCATAAGCTCTTGAGCCAGACATGTTTGATAGGCCGACTCCAACAAGCCAGGCCCCAAAACACGGTGAACCTCCACAGCCGCCCCGATAATCTGGGATGTCAACTCTTTCTCATACAGCATAAATCACCTTTTTGGGGAATAACCACGGAGACACAGAGAGCACGGAGTTTTTTTGCATTCTTCTCTGCGTCCTCCGTGTCTCTGTGGTAAATAGCCTTAGGCTGGTAAGGGAAGCAGGACATCCTGTCGCAGGGTATCGGCGGCGTAACTGAGCGCCGCGCGGATGTCCTCGCCGACCAATTGTGGGTAGGCCGTGCGAATTTCATCCGGCGTCATCCCATCGGCCAGACTCCCAATCACGATCGCAACCGGGATGCGGGTCCCTTTGATGCACGGTTCGCCGTGATGGATGTCAAGGTCAACAACGATACGATTCTGCCATCGAGTGCGTTCCATAAGCATACCTCCAACCCTAATTATAGCCAAACCTTGCGAAGGATGCAAACCTTCGCAAGGTTCATCGAGCGTCAGACCAACTCCATCCAGGCCAGCAGCACGCCTTCCACGCCGATAGGGGCCTGGACTTTCTTCAGATAGGTGTCACGCACGTGCTTATCCAGTTTTTTGCGGATTTCGATCAGGGTGGGCTTGGCGGTCGCCGTTTGCCGGGGCGTTTCCGGCGTGCAGCGGATAACGTCGAAGATGGCGGTGGCATCGTCTGCGATCTCGCCCGTCGCCATATCATAGAGATACCAGCGGGTGAACCCGGCCTCGGTGGTCCACTCGCCGGTGGTCACGTCCTTCACCGGCAAACGATAGCAGAAGAAGACGGCGCGGGCGTCAGGTGAGGGTGCTGCATCATACGCCTTGCCACTGAAGACCCGCAGGGGCATTCCGCGCGCCTGGTCCGCCAGCTCGGGATAATCCTGCACCAACTGCTGGTAGGCCAGGTGCATCTCCTCGATGCAGGTGTTCTTCCAGGTAGTGCGCCGTATCCCGGTACTCGGTGAAGATCAACACCTTGTGCTGCTTGAGAAGGGCCAGCAGGGAACCGATTTCGAAGTACCCGGTGGCAATATCGAAGGCGCGCACCAGCCGCATCCCGACGACATCAATGCCATCACCAAACAATGGGATGTGAAGCGCCGTTATTGGTCGCAAAAAGAAGGTGTTGCCGCAGGACGAAAGGGCGGCAGACGAGGGTCAGGATTGAAGCAAGCGCCCCCAGGGATACCGGTTTTGCAAAGCGTGCGCCAGCCGCGCGTCCGCCGTCCAGAATTCGCGGTGATGATAATCGGGCGTTTTTCGAATGCGTAGGTTTTGTCAAAACACCAGTTCATACGCGTTAAAGGTCTTCCCATACAACGCGACTGCGCCAAGGCGCGTAAATCCCAAGCGTTGGTATAGATGATTGGCGGCGACCCCGTTCACCTCCGCCAGCAAGCGCATGGATTGGTACCCTTGCTCTTTCGCGTGCGCGATCAAGTACTGCATCACCAGCCGGCCTATCCCGCGCCCCTGGTACTGCGGCGCTACGCACAGCCTGACCGGCGCGCACGACCGCAGAGTCTGCCAGTCCAGGGGTTCCTCGTCCAGGTCGTCCGTTTCGAGCAACACCACAGAGGCCACGATTGCGGCGTTATCTATTGTGACTTCTTCGAGCACGAAGATCCGCTGCAAAGCGATATCTTCGTCCAGGAATTCCCGCGTGGGATAGTCATCCGACCAGTGCGTCGTCCCATTCCGCCGCCCCGCGTCAATTACTTCCCGGTAGAGCGAAAACAGCGCATCCGCCTGCTCGCGCCGCGCTTTCTTAAACACATACCGTCTATCAACCTGTAAGCTCATACCTGTTGAGTTCTCCTCTTCGTGAGAATATCGGAAGGCCGCTTTGCGGGACTGCCTACGCGGGCGCCGTCTCGCGCCCGTAGGGTCGTGCGCCATCGAAGACGGCCTTACGCCTGAGTCGCCGCTTGCTCATTCCGTCGCAAGGTTGTCGAAATACCCCTGGATGTAGACGACGGGTGTGCCTTTGTCGCCGCTGCCGGAGACCAGGTCGCACAGCGAGCCGATGAGGTCCGTCAATCGCCGGGGCGTCGTGCCCTGGGCCTCCATCGCTACGGTGAGGTCCTCTTTCTTCGCCTTGATCTGCGCGACGATGGCCTCGCGCAGCGCTTGCCCGGTCAGCCCGGCGAACTGGTTGTCCGCCAGGTACTTGATCTTCACTTCGTTGGGCGTGCCTTCCAGTCCGGCGGTGTACGCGGGAGCAACCACAGGGTCCGCCAGCTCCCAGATTTTGCCCACCGGGTCCTTGAAAGCGCCGTCACCATACACCAGCACTTCCACGACTTTCCCCGTTTTCTCCTTGAAGATGTGTTGAACGCGGTCGACGACCGCCTGCCCGTCGCGGGGGAAGAGCTTCACGGTCTCCTCGGTGGCTTTGTTCGAACCGAGCAGGCCGTATTCTGGATGGTAGCCGCTGCCGTTTACGGAAGACGCCAGGATGTCGTCCAGGCCGTACACGGTTTCGGCCCCGGCGGCGTGCAAGCGCCGTTTCGTCCGCGCGCGGGTATGGATGTCGCACGCCAGCACGTTGCGGGTGTGGGCCAGGATAGTCTGGGGGTGATTGGAAAAAAGGAGGGTGCAGGTCGCGCCCTCCGCTTCCACCAATGCGCGATAATACGCAACGTAATCGACGCCGGTAAAGGGATGCGTGCTTCCGCCGAACGCCTGCGCGAACTGGCTTTCCGTCAGATTGTCGGTCCAGGGATCGATGCCACGCTCGTCCAACAGTTCCGGGTCGAACAGTTGGTTGCCGACTTCGTCGGACGGATAGCTGAACTGGAGCACGAGGTGCTTCGTGCTGCGTGCGATCCCTTTGAGCAGAACCGCAAAGCGGTTGCGGCTGAGGATGGGGAATACGATGCCCAGGGATTCCCCGCCGAATTTCGCCTTCAAATCGGCGGAGATGGCATCTACCGTGGCGTAGTTCCCCTGCGCGCGTGCCACAATCGACTCGGTGATGCCCACCACGTCGTGGTCGCGGATGGTAAACCCTTCCACGTGAGATGCTTGGAGCACGCTATCCACCACAATTTCTTCGAGCGCATCGCCCTCGCGCACAATAGGGGTGCGAATGCCTCGCGCTACGGTTCCTACGTGTCGTTTCATTCACTTGTCTCCTCGCATAAAATAAACCTCGGCTTACACATAAAGGTCTATCCGCAATAGTATTTTTTTACCTCTAAAAGTCAACTGTATCCGTTCGGTCTTGTGAGCAGATTGATCGTGCTTTGACTTTTCGGTGAAATTGTTTATGCTGGACGGGAAAATCGCATTTAGGGAGAGAAGTTATATGTTCAAGACACGATCTCTAAGACTCACCCGGCCTTTGATCCTGCTTACACTGGTGGCAGGGTTTATAGTCACTGCCTGCTCACCCAAGCCTCAACCCACACCGACAGTGACGCCGCCTGTACTGGAACCTACGATCACCCCTGCGCCGCCAGACACGGCGGTACCGCCAACAGAAGCGCTGCAGACGCCCGAAGCTGAAACGCCGGTTGTGCCCTCGGCAGATGGGAGCATCCTGTACGATTTCGAGAGCGGCGCGCAGGGCTGGATAGCGCGCGGCGAAGCGTCGGTCAGTGTGGCGGATGATATGGCCAATTCAGGCTCCCGTAGCTTGCTGGTGACGAATCGCACCGCCAACTGGCACGGCGCGGCAGTGGATGTGTCGCAGTTGCTGCAACCGGGCAACATGTATGAGATCGGCGGGTACGTGCGGCTGGCCCAGGGCGCGCCTGCCAGCCAGGTGATTATTACGATGCAGCGCACGCCGGCCGGCGAGCAGACGGTGTATGAATGGATCGCGCCCAGTGCGGAAAACGGCGTGACGGATGCTGAATGGGTTCAGCTTCAGGGGAGCTATTCCTACAGCGGCGAAGCGAAAGAGCTGCTGCTCTACGTGGAAAGCCCGGATGCAGAATTGGTTTCGTTCTACATCGACGATATCACCATTGGTGGGCAGTCGGCACTTCCGCCGCAAACCGATATCCCCTCGGTTTACGAGACGCTGGCCGATTATTTCCTGGTCGGCGCGGCGTTTAGCCCCAGCCAGCTCGATAGTGAGCCGCACACCACGCTGATGGTGCGCCACTTCAACAGCCTCACGCCCGAAAACACGATGAAACCCGGCCCGGTCCAGCCGAGCGAAGGGAATTTTGCATGGGCCAACGCCGACCGGTTGGTCGCGTTTGCCAGAGCGAATAACATGGCCGTTCACGGTCACACGCTGGTCTGGCACCAACAGGCGGCGGAATGGATGTTCAAGGACGCCGCCGGGAACAAGATGACGGCGACGCCGGAGAACAAGGAACTGTTGCTGAAACGTCTGGAGACGCACATCCGCGAGGTCGTCGGACGCTACAAGGACGATGTCAATGTCTGGGACGTGGTCAACGAGGTGATCGACGCGAACCGGCCGGATTGTCTGCGCCGGAGTGCATGGTACGAGATCACCGGCGTGGACTATATCGTGACGGCATTCAACGTCGCGCGTGAGGTAGACCCGGACGCCGTTTTGCTCCTCAACGACTTCAACACGTACCAGGCGAAAAAGCGCGAGTGCATTTACACCCTGGTCAGCGATTTGCAGGAGCAGGGTGTGCCCATCGATGGCATTGGCATGCAGATGCACGTCAACATTGCGATCCCGACCATCGACGCGATTGAAACGACCATCGAGCGGTTTGCCGAGTTGGGCGAAGTCCACATCACCGAGCTGGATATGAGCGTGTATAGCAACGACACCACTTCGTATGCGACCATATCGGACGAACTTTTGCTCCAGCAAGGCTACCGTTACAGGGATATCTTCGAGGTTCTCAAACGTCACGCCGACTCCATCGGTTCGGTGACGTTCTGGGGGCTGGCTGACGATACCACGTGGCTGAAGACGTTCCCTGTCACCCGCATCAACCTGCCGCTGCTCTTCGACGAGCAATTGCAAGCCAAGTACGCCTACTGGGGCGTCGTCGATCCCTCACAGTTACCGGGTGAGACCCAGTAACCGGTCGCGGCGGAGATCCAAGCGCCGCTCCCGTCCCCGTCTCGCGGACGGGCTATGGTTGCCCGGAGTCTGCCTTTGGCGATTCCGGGACGGGATCGCCAAGCGTGGTTGTGCGGCTTTTGCCTTGATGCCAAAAAATAAACGAATGGGCAGACGCCCATTCGTTTATTTGGGTCTGGCAATGTGCTGAAGTGGCCTGCGCGTGCTACTCCCACAGATTCTCGAGCTGTGTTTCCAGGTTAGCCAGAACGTCAGGCTCCAACGCCCCGCTCTTGAGCAGGTCTTCGAAGGAGAACAATTCGAGCGGTTGAACGTCATCTTCGTCTTCGGGCGGCGGTCCGGCAGGGGATGCGGACGCGCTTGCGCCCGCCGGTTCTTCGCTCGGCGTGGGGGCGTCGCGCACTTGTTTTGCGCGTGAAGCCGCGGGTTCAACCTGGGCTTGTGCGAAGAGAGGATGCAACTTCGCCAACGTGTCCTTGGTGTAGTACACCACCGCGCCCAGGCGCGTATCTTGCCCGAAGATCACCACCAGAAAAATGCCGGGGACGATTTGCCCGGAGTAGATGCTGTATTGCTCACCCTCGTGAAAGTTGAGTTTGAAGGCGCCATCCTCGCCGATCAACGCGGCGATGCCCGAGGTGGCAGCGTAGTTCCCGGCGATCAACGCGCCTAAAGCGGAGATGTTCAGGTCTTCAATGGCGCCTTTCGCCGCAACCACCGACCCATTGCCTTCGATGAGCAGAACGCCACGCGCGTTGATCTCCATCCGCAGATTCAGCAACAACTGATCGATGGCATCGGCAGCTTCCGCGCCCAACTGTAACCCCAGAGGCTCATCCATGCTCGGCGGTAGGGATTGGCGATGCCGGGCCACTTCCCGCGCGACGATGGTAAACATTTCCTGCGGCTTGTAGGGCTTCGTCAGGAAATCGCTGGCGCCGGCGCGCAGCGCATCGACGACCACGTCCATCGAGCCGTGCGCGGTGAGCATCACCACCGGCGTGTGCGGAGAACGGCTTTTGAGGTCGCGCAGCAGCGCCAGACCATCTTGTCCTGGCATCTGGAGATCGGTGATGACCAGATCGAAAAAACGCCGTTGGAAAAGCTTCTGCGCAGCCTCGGCGCTCTCGGCCTGCTCAACTTCGTAACCTTGATGAGTCAGCATCCGTTGCAGCCCGTCGCGGATGAACAGATCGTCATCGACAATTAAAATAGTTCCCTTCGATTTCATGCCATACCTTTGTCTGTACCGTTGTGATCGCGGGTTCCATTCCGCGCCAGCCAACGCGCTATGGAAAGCGCGGCTACATCAAGCGGTCTTTGATGACCGGCCGGGCGACGGCTAATCGGGCAATTTATAGACGCCCCCCATCACATCCAGACCGCACGTCAGCGACTCGACCCAGGCGATGAAACGCGCCACATTGTCCTTGCCGGCGATCATTGCGCCATGCTGTGGAGCGATCATCTCAATATCCAGAGGTTTCACCATCTCAGCCCAGAGCTTCAACACCCTGTTGGAAGGCATATAGCGGCGGTGGAAGCCCTCCATATACTGAATGTGGTCATCGAAACTCTCGACGGTGATATAGGTTTGCCCCAAAGAGGCGCCCAGGTCACCGGAATAGAGAATTTTCGCCACGGGGTCATAGACCTGGAAGTTGCCGCAGGAGTGCATAAAATGCGCCGGCAGCAACATCAACTGGCAGCCCATCAGATCAACTGTCCGGCCCCGATCTGGTACGGCCTCGATCTTGTCCACCAGAAAATCATCCACCCCGAAGTGGGTGATGAACCGAATCCACAACTGGGAGAGAAGCGCGTGGGCATCCGTCACCATCAACCAGCCGTTGGCTGCGGCCACAATATCCGGGTCTTGATGTGAAAAGAGGATGTAATCCAGGGCATTCGGCGAGATCAACGAGGATAGCTCTTCCAGGGCATACGAGTAGACCTTGTGACCGCCGGGATCGAGTAACATGCCATGACCTTTGTGGATGATCAGGTGTTGGTTGGCCTGCACCATTCTCCCAGACGTATAGTCCTCCAGAAGCACATTTTTGTGCTCCGCATTTTCAAAAAGTATCTGTGACGGCATAAGCTGCCTCCTTAACGTAAAGTATGACCAAACGCGGGCATCACCCCGCCATCAGTGTCTCGAACAATGCCTTGCTAAAGCCGGTCACATCCAGAAATTGCTGCACGCGATGATCGTCGTAAGATTGGAGCATCACATTGAGGTCGATGTCCATAATCCGGTTCAACGCCACCATGCGCTCAGCCTTTTGCGGATCGTCGGCATAAGCGGCTTCGACGATCAACTTGGCAGCCGTGGCGCGACAAAACGTCATCGCCGCGATCACGTAGCGCGGCTCCAATCCCACTTCCACGTGCCGGAAGCCGATCCGGTAGCGCCGCTCGAAATAAGAATCGCCGTATTCCCCGTCGGCGAGGGTCACGAGCCACTGCCGGAGATGCCCTTTCAACTTCTCCACGCGCCCCGGTTCCGCATGGAGCAGCTTGGATAAGTGCTCGAACTGCTCCAGATGCGCGTAGAAAGCCTCGACGACCGTCGGACCATGTTTTTCGAGCGCCGGCTTCATCTCCACCAATAACTGGCGTTCGGCATCCGTCAACTGCCCCACTTGCTGAATTTCATGCATAAAGGCGGTATCCATCGCGCCCTCCTACCCCAGTTCAGCAGCGACCGCGGCAGCGCACTCGCGAATTTCGAGGAAGACCATACCGAGGTTGACCCCCTGGCCCGTCAGGCCCACCAGTACCGCGTTGGGGCCGGCCTGCGTAATCAGGATGTAGCCCTCCGTTCCCTGAATCGTCGTCTGTTGCAATGTACCGCGTTGGAGTTGGCCGACTGAGCGCCCCGAAAGGCTCAGGATCGCCGCGGCGACTGCGCCGACGCGCGCCTGATCCACTGTCGAAGGCAGATTGGCCGCCATAATGAGGCCATCCATACTCACAATCGCCACACCACTCACATCGCCAGACGTATCGATCAAATTTTGAAGAATCTTTGCCAGACGATCTCGACGTGTTTCTCCTGCCATTGCTCCTTGCTCCTTTCTCTCTGTAGATAAATGTTGTTGTTCATCCAAACGCCGCATCCCTTCCATAATCAACGCCGACCACGGCAAGGTGACCGTCCGAGTCGGCGCTGCGCGGCCCTGTTCAACCTCGAAGGTCCCCGTTTCCCAAGTCAACAATGCGTAGACGACTTCTTCCCCCTGTGTTGCGCCAGATTCTGCGTGAACGACTTCACCTCCTTCGAAATAGACCGTAACTTCCTCTGTCCCGCTTTGCGCCGTCAGCAACGCCTGCGTATCAGATTGACAGTGCAACTGGATCAAGTCCGCGACAGATAAATCGGCTAAACTTCCTTTAAGCGCCATACTCCCTCATTTTCACACGCTTGAAAAATTCCACGCCTGTTTGATTTTTTGGATAGCCTGTTTCGTTGCCAGCCAATAAATGTGTTGAGGCTGAATAAAAAGCGCCAGCACGAGGTCCTGCTCGCCAACTCGGAAACGGCGACACAGCACCCCGCGCTGCGCGTCATTGGAAAGTAGCATAATTTCGTTCATCTCGCCCCATCCCAAACGACGGCTAATCCCGGAAGACGAACGCAAGATGTCGGCCACGACTGCGGCCAACGCCTCGGCTTCTTCCCGATTTTCCGATATCGCCAATGGCAAGCCCGACGCATCCGTCAACGCGACAGTGCCGAATCCTTCTTCTTGGCTTAACTCCGCGACTATCTGTTGTATGGCTTTCACGATCCGGTTCCTTGTGGTTGAGTTTTGAGATTATATTGCAGATAGGCCAAAAGGAGGCGTATCGCCGTCTGCAACGTTTCGGGGACGCCGACGCCTTTAGCTGCCGACGCTTCGTGATAGGGCAGGTTGCCAAATTCCAACGCGGCCTTCAGGTCGTCTATCGGCAGCGCATCCGGCATATCGCGTTTGTTGAATTGAACAACAACCGGCAACGAGCGGAGCGTGCGCCGCATCCGCGCGAGTTGCCGCTCCATATCGCGCCAGGAGGCAACGTTGTCCTCCAACCGGGAGGCTTGCGAATCCACGACAAAGACCAGTGCATCAGCGCGCCGCAGCACCGCCTCGCGCGTCGCCTCGTAGTAGACTTGACCGGGCACGGTATACAGGCCGAACTTGGGCCGCAATCCGGCAACTTGCCCGATTTCCAGTTGCATAAAATCGAAGAAAATGGTGCGGTCCTCACGCGTGTTCAGCGTAAAGAGTTCGCTGCGGACGGTAGATTTGGTGCGGGCATGGATCTGTTCCAGGTTGGTCGTCTTACCGCTCAACGCTGGCCCGTAGTAAACAATGTTCAGATTGACTTCACGGGTTTTCCAATTGATAAACATAAGGCTCGACTCACGCTCCAGTAGATAAGTGCGCCGCTGGCAAGCGAATCCTGAACGTCGTCCCCCGGTCCGGCTCGCTTTCAACCCAGATCTGGCCCTCGTGCTCTTCTACAATCCGGTAACAGATCGCCAGCCCTAGTCCGGTTCCATTTTCTCCCTTCGTTGTATGGAATGGCTCGAAGAGGTGCGCCATAATCTCCGGCGCTATCCCCGGTCCGGTATCGGATACTTGCACCAGCACCGTGCGCTCAGTATCGGCGGTTGCCTGGATGCGCAATGCGCCGCCGGAATTCATCGCGTCCCGCGCGTTGACGATCAAATTCATAAAGACCTCGCTCAACTGATCCGGAGCGGCCAACACTTCCGGCAAATCGCACGCACACTCGCACGTCACTTCGATATTGCGCTTGCGCAGGTCATGCTCGATCAGTTTGAGGATGTCAGCGAGAATCGCGCTGAGCGCCACCGGGCGCTTGTCCTTCCGTGGCGGTCGGGAGAAACTCTGAAGTTGCTTCACCAGTTGCGCGATGACCTGCGTTTGTCTTTCGATCAGTTCCAGGTCCCTTTGTATCTGGCTATCGACGGGCAAGTCCTGTTTCATCAAGTACAGGTAAGTCAGGATGCCGGTCAGAGGGTTGTTGATGTCGTGCGCTACCGAAGCCGCCAGGTTTCCCAGTGCGGAGAGCTTTTCGGCGTGCCGCAAGCGCGCGTGCGCCTCTTCCAAAGCTTGAGTGCGTTCCGCCACTTTCTGTTCCAGTGTGGCGTTGAGATCGGCCAGCGCATCGGTGGACTGCTTCAGCCGCAACATCGCTCGCACATGCATCAGCAGTTGGGCGTTGGAGAGTGGTTTGACCAATACTTCATCTGCGCCGGCGTTCAGAGCGGCGGCAACATCATCTTGATCGTCTGCGTTGGAAAGCATGATGATGGGGATAAAAGTGGGGCGCCGACCGGCGCGAATCTGCCGCGCGACTGTATACCCATCCATATCCGGCAAATCGGCTGCCAGCAAGACCAAATCGGGTGCATGATTGCGCATTGCATCCAGCGCCGCTTGCCCGTTCTCGACGCGCTGCACAATGTAGCCCACGTTTTGCAGCACCGTGCGCATCGCCAGGGCGGAACTGACGTCTGCGTCGGCAATGAGTAGTTCGGCGAACAGTAGTCCGGTCATCTATACGACTCAAGGCATGATCTTGTTGGGATTCTTATACGACAATCCAACAATTCTATTATACACGAAAAACAGTATTATCCATTAGTGTTATGTGGCAGGTTTGTGGTAGTTGTGTAGCCAGCGTGGCAGTGCTTGAACTTTTTCCCGCTGCCGCACGGGCACGGATCATTGCGTTTGGCCTGAGCGAAGCAGGCGGCAAGTTCTGCCTCTTCCCGAGCCAGGCGGTACATCACGTTAGCAGGGGCGCGCTGCTGGCGTAGTTCTTCGACCATCATTTTCATGGGATGATCGATGTGGGTGAAGAAGGCCTTGTAGCCCGCGCAGAGGTAATTGAGTCCCGGTTCCCCGTCCGGGGTGGCGAGGATACGGTTCTTGGGGCAGCCACCGTTGCAGATGAAGCGCACTTCGCAGTCGCGGCATTGTTGGGGAAGTGTGTCGCGTTTGTCTTGTCCGAACTTTCGCTGCGCCTCTGAAGCGATCATCTCCGCGAGTGATGTTTCCATGATGTTGCCGAGTTTGTAGCGCGGTTCGACGAAGTGATCGCAGGCATAGAGGTCGCCGTTGTGCTCCATCGCCAACCCCAGGCCGCACGTCGGTTCGAAGACGCACAGCCCAGGCCGTTGGCCCATCCACGCGGCCAGTGCCACGTCGAAGAGTTGCACGTAAACGCGGCCCACATCGTGACGCACCCACTCGTCGAACACACCGATGAGAAAATCGCCGTATTGCTGCGCGGTGACGGAGTGCGCGGTCAGTGTCTCGCCCTCCTGGTGCCCGGTCTCGTTGTCGCGCCGCACAATGGGGATGAACTGGACGAACTGCGCCCCCACCTCGTCGCGGAAGAAGCGGTAGACTTCCACCGGGTGGTCGGCGTTGGCCTGGTGCACGGTGCAGAGGATGTTGTATTCGACGTCGTGTTTCTGGAAGATGTCGCGGGCGCGCATCACCCGCTCCCAGGTCGGCGCGCCGCCCTTGTCCACGCGATAGGCGTCGTGCATCGCCTGTGGGCCGTCGAGGCTCAGGCCGATGAGAAAGTTGTGCGCTTTGAAGAACGCGCCCCACGCCTCGTCGACCAGTGTCCCGTTGGTTTGCAGCGTGTTGATGACGCGCATACCGGGCGCCTTGTACTTTTCCTGCAAAGTCACGGCCTTTTCGAAAAACTCCTGCCCCATCAGCAGCGGTTCGCCGCCCTGCCAGCCGAAAGTTACCTCCGGCACGTGCTGCGCTTCGATGTACTGCCGGGTGAAGCTGTCCAGCACGGCATCGCTCATGCGGAAATCGCTGCCGGGGTACATCTTCTCCTTGGCGAGATAGTAACAGTAGCCGCAGTTGAGGTTGCAGATCGGCCCGCGCGGCTTGACCATCACGTGAAACGCGCGCGGGGTGGGGGAAG
>JBNGDO010000111.1:15184-17583 GCA_049975385.1 Anaerolineae bacterium
TACTGGTAGCCGCCGCTGGTTTCGGCGAGGCCACGCTCTTTGCGGATTTTCTCTTCGTATGCACTGGCCCAGTAGGCGGCAATCGGATCGAGCGGGATGCCCATCTCCTCGCGGACGACGGCGAGCAGCGGGCGCACGTCGTAGCGGTAGGCCTCCGTGAGGATGCGGTGCGCGCCCAAAACGTCGCCCTCAGACTGCGCGGCGGCTAATTTCTTGCGCGGCACGAGCAGCGCCTTCGCGTAGGCCTCCTGGCAGTTCAGCACCGAGTAGATCATCGGCGCGAGCTTGCCCTCGACCGCGTGCGATTGGTCGATCATGTAGGCGACGTTGTTTGCCGTGGTGTGCGCGGGTTCGGAAGTTCCCAGTTCCGCGTCGGCCAGCTCGTTGAAGATGAGGAAAAGCTCGTAGGGATTGACCGTGCCCACGATGAGGTCGTCATCCGCGTACTTGCGGTTGTTGAAGTGGAAGCCGCCCAGCTTGCCCTCGTCGAGCAAAAAGGCGACGATCTGCTCGATGTTGACGCCCTGCGCATGGTGGCCTAAGTCCACCAACACCTGCGCCTGCTCGCCGAGCTTGAGGCTGAAGGCATACGACGTGCCCCAGTCGGGCAGGTCGGTGTTGTAGAACGCCGGCTCGAAGAACTTGTACTCGATCAGCATCCGCCCGCCTTCCGGCAGGTGCGCGTAGGTCTGCTGCAACCCTTGCTCGAAGCGACGCTTGCGCCCGCGCAGGCTGTCCTGCCCGGCGTAGTTCGTCCCGTCGGCGAACCACAGACTGAGATCGCGGCTGCCGGTCTTCGTCATAATCTCGCAGCATTCCAGAATGTGATTGAGTGCCATCTCGCGGATGCCGGGATCGGGATTGCCGAACGACCCCAGGCGATACGCGTCATCCTGGAAAACGTTGGGGTTGATCGCGCCCAGCTTGATGCCCTGCGCTTCGGCGTATTCACGCATCGCGGTGTAGTCGTTGTCCTCCGGCTTGTCCCAGGGGATGTGCAGCGCCACCGACGGTGCGATGCCCGTCATCTTGTGGACCATCGCCGCGTCATCGAGTTTCTCGCGGGTGGTCACGGCAGCGCCGGGCCACGCGAACGCCTTGAAGCGCGTGCCGCTATTGGCGTAGCCCCACGAAGGTGTCTCGATCTTCTGCGCCTTCAGCCGCGCCTTCACGGCATCAACGTCGATACCTTGTTGGATCAGATCTTCGGCTAACAATTCATACATGGCTCGGTAGTTCATAAGTCCTCCAATAGTCTGGTCGTTGTTCGTCGGATCGTCAAAGGGTTTGTAGGGTGAATCGATAATTCGCCCTGCGGCGGATTCGTGATAAAGTTCTATCCGTAGCTCTGATTATACGGTTTCTGTCAGGTTCGTCAAAACGCAGGGTTGCAAAAAGCCTTTGCCAGGGATTTCTACACAGGAACCAATGCTTGGACAGCCTGCAATCGTTCATAGATGGTTGTTTCGGCTATTTTGAGATCGTAGTCTGCCTGCAAATTAAGCCAGTATTGTGGCGATTGGCCCAGTGCGCGTCCAAACAGCAAGGCGAGTTCCGCGGTAACGGGGCGCTTGCCGAGGATAATATGCGATACTCGCATGGGCGATATCCCAATCGCGCGTGCAAACTGCGCTTGCGTCATATCAAGGTCTGTCAGTATTTCGGCCAGAAATTCACCCGGATGGATTGGGGGTAGATTATTGTGAATCATGCGTTCATTATAAATAGTGTGTTTATGTTCGTCAAGTTTTCTGTGCGATTCTGAGGGGAAGGTATGAAACTTACGTTACGTTATGGACGCGAAGGACTGCCCGTTACATTATTCGACGGGGTGGATGTGGTGACGACGCGCTTTACGCCTGGTTTGCCGGACGAGGCAGCGGCGATTCGAGAAGCGCTGCGCCAACCGATCGCGTCTGTGCCGCTGGCGGACTTGGTGAAATCGGGGGACACGGTCGTGATCGCGCACAGCGACATCACGCGGGCCACACCGAACGCGCGCCTGCTGCCGGTGCTGCTCGCGGAATTGGAAGCCGCGGGCGTGGCGCGGGGAGACATCACCTTGCTCAACGCGCTCGGCACGCACCGCCCGCAGACGGAGACCGAGTTGCGCGCTATGTTGGGGGACGCCATCGTCGAGCGGTACCGCTGTTTGCAACATGACGGCAACGATGACGCCGGACTGGTTGTGTTGGGGCACACCAGCTTCGGCCATCCTGTGCGCGTGAACCGTCACTTTATGGAAGCCGATGTGCGCATCCTCACGGGGCTGATCGAGCCGCACTTCTTCGCCGGGTTCAGCGGCGGGCCGAAGGGCGTGCTGCCCGCGCTCGCGGGCGCGGAGAGCGTCGTGATGAACCACGGGCGCGCCATGATCGCCCATCCCAAAGCGACGTGGG
>JBNGDO010000112.1:0-17406 GCA_049975385.1 Anaerolineae bacterium
CCCGCCAAGGTTTGCTTGAACAAGCACTTGGTTGGGATGCCTCGCCCCTGCGGTGGTGGTGCGTTACCCCACCGCGTCGAACGTCGGCTTGAGCGCGGGATACAGGCCGCGGTAGAGCGGGTACAGGTCGTCGTAGACCTTCACCTGTGCCGGTTGCGGCGATGTGGCGCTCACGACCTTGATCGTCGCCCGGCAGGCCTCCGGCACGGTCGTCCACTCGCTCGCACCGACTGCCGCGAGCAGCGCCGCGCCGAACGCGCCACCCTCGGTCGTATTCACCGTCACAAGCTCGCTGCCGATGACGTCGGCCAGAATCTGCCGCCAGAGTGCACTCTTCGCGCCGCCGCCGGAGACGCGGATCTGCTTGATCCCCCCCCCTCTCTCTCCCCCCCGCTGGGGTGGATTAAGGGAGGGAGCCGTCGCGCCTTTCACCAACTCCATGCTGTCGCGCAGCCCGAAAGCCACACCTTCGAGCACGGCGCGTGTCATGTGCGGGAGCGCGTGGCGCAGCGTCAGCCCGATGAAGCCCGCGCGCGCCAGTGGATCGGGGTAGGGGGTGCGCTCGCCGGTGAGGTACGGCAGGAAGAACAAGCCCTCTGCGCCCGCCGGGACCTTCGCCGCCGGGGCCAGCAGGTCGTCGAAGCTGACGCCGGGCGCGAGCGCGTCGCGGTGCCATTGCAGGCTGCCCGCCGCCGAGAGCATCACGCCCATCAGGTGCCACGCACCGGGCACAGCGTGGCAGAATGCGTGCAGCAGCCCGTTCTTCTCGATGTAGGGTGCGCCCGTGGACGCAAAGACCACGCCCGATGTGCCGAGTACGAGTCCGACAATGCCCGGCTCGACCGCACCGACGCCCACTGCGCCCGCCGCCTGGTCACCGCCGCCGCCCACGACGGGCGTGCCCGCCTTGAGCCCGGTCATCGCCGCAGCTTCCGCGCTGATCACGCCGGTCACTTCCGGCCCTTCGTACGTCTTGGGCATCCATTCAGCGGGAATCTCCAGCTTCTCCAGCACTTCCGGCGACCAATCGCGCGCCTTCACGTCGAACAAAATCGTGCCCGCGCCGCCGGCCTTGTCGCAGGCGTAGTCGCCGGTGAGCTTGTAGCGCACGTAATCCTTGGGCAGCAGAACGTGCGCGCCCTTGGCGTAGACCTCCGGCTCGTGCTCGCGCACCCACAAAATCTTGGGCGCGGTGAAACCGGTGAGCGCGTCGTTGCCCGTCACCTGGATCAAGCGCGCTTTGCCCATCCGCGCGCGGATTTCATCGCATTGGGCGCCGGTGCGCTGATCGTTCCAGAGGATGGCGGGGCGCAGCACCTCGCCGTCTTTGTCGAGCAGCGTGAGGCCGTGCATCTGGCCGGTGAGGCCGATCGCGGTGACGTCGTCGCCGGTTGCATCCGCCTGTGCCAGCGCCTGCTGGATGCTCTTCACGATGCCGTTCCACCAGTCGTGTGGGTCCTGCTCGGACCAGAGCGGTTTGGGCGTGGAGAGTGGCAGCGCGGTCGTGGCGGTCGTCACGACGGTGCCGGTCGCATCCATCAGCAGGGCTTTCGCGCCGGTGGTGGAAATGTCGATGCCGAGAAATAGGTTGTTCTTTGCCATATTTATCTCCTTGGTTGGGTATCTAGGGTATGCGCATATGAGGTAAACTTCACCGCAGAGAGCGCTGAGCGCGCAGAGTGTTTATGATTTATCAGCGTTCTCAGCGGCCTCTGCAGCAAAAATTCCCTGACTGTGTAAGTCTTGTCATTTCAGGTATCCCAGGTAGTCCGCCTGCAATGCCAGCATGGTGGCAACCAGGTCTTTCACTGCGACGTATTTGTCCACAATCGGATCGACCAACAAAGCTTGCACTACGGCATTCTTTGAGCCGGTCAGCACGGCCTCCGCCGTCATATCGTGGACGGCGATCTGGTTGTAGAGCAGGCCCGCAAAGCCCTTCGGCAGTTCGCCCAATCGCACGCCATGGACGCCGTGCTTGTCCACGGTGGCCGGGACCTCCACCGCGAGCCACTCCGGCAGGTTGTCGATGAAACCGGCGTTGGGGATGTTCACTGCCGCTTCCTCGTAGCCGGTGTCCCCCAGGATGCCCTCGATGATGGGGACGACGTGTTCCGTCAATTTTAGTTCGATCTTTGGCTCCGCGTGCACCAACCACGATTTGTAGAAGTTGTAGAAGTCGAGAATGCCCTTGTGATCCACAACTTCGTAGGCCCACTGCACATATTCTCCGAAATGACTGTCGGTGGTGATGGGCAGGTAGCCGAAGTCCTCCAGGATGACCTTGAAGAGGCCGCGTTCGGCCCACGGCTCGGTGGATGTCACGTTCGCCATATCCTCGGTGGATTCTGGCCACTTGCCGGTCTCTTTGAAATACTTGAATTCGTCGTTGAGACTCGGCAAGTTGGCGAAATAGGCCGGAGCCTTTGCGCGGATGTCGGGGTAGGCATCCTGGCCTGTATCGGCATAGGTTGCTTCCAGCAGGATGCTGAAATGGTTCAGCCCACCGGCGCGAGTCTTGAGCTTCTCGTATGGCACGCCCAACATCTCGGGTAGATGATAGCGCAATGAGTTGATCTCGTGGCACAGGCCGATGAGTCTGAGTTCGGGGTACTTGCGCTGGACGGTGGTGCAAATCCGGCTCATCGGGTTGCTGAAGTTGAAGATGTAGGCTTCCGGGCAGATTTTCATAATGTCGTCGCAGATGTCGAGAATGGGCGGGATGATGCGCAGCGAGTGGAACAGGCCACCCGGCCCGCCGTTTTCGCCGTAAACCTGGCGGATGCCGTACTGTTGCCCGATGCGCCAGTCCTGTTCCCACAAGGCGAAACGATCGCCCACCTCGATCGAGATGACGCAGAAATCGGCATCTTGCAGCGCCTCTTCGCGTGAGGTGGTGGCGGACAAGGTGAAGGGCAACTGGTGCGCCTCGATGAATTCCTGCCCGACTTTTGCCACCTTCTGCACCGTGGTGGGGTTGATGTCGAGCAAAGTGATGTGACTGCCTTCCAGCGCCTTGCTCTGGAAGATGTCGCCCATAGTTCCGTACCCAAATTGCGCGCTGCCCGCACCGATAAGAACGATTTTGTTTGGCATAGTTTTTCCTCCGTCAAAGATTTACCACGAATCTACACCAATATTCACGAATAGAAAACATTAGTGTGGATTCGTGAAGATTAGTGGTAGAAATCTACATCTTCATCAACGCTGCGATTTCGTCCAGGCTCGGCGGCTCGAGGATGGAGGGGAAACGCGTACAGGCGACGGCGGCAGCGGCTGCGGCGAAGCGAACGGCAGCTTCGGCGGACATACCGTTGACCACGCCGTAAACGACGCCCGCGCGGAACGTGTCACCGGCGGCGAGCGTATCCTGCACGGTCACGGAATAGGTGGGCAGCGTCGCCGGGCGTTCCATCTCCGGTGAGATATACAGCATTTCCTTGCTGCCAAAGGTGAAGATGACCAATCCCCGGCACTCGCGGCGATATTGGTCTAGCAAGGCCGCGTAATCCGCGCCGGGATACGCGCTTTCGAGGAATTCCTTCGAGCAGGCGATGGCGCGGGCATTTTGCGCGAGCGGGTCGTCCCAACGCGCGTCCAGCGTCACGTAATCCGTGCCATGCTGCACACACAACTCGGCCACGCGCTGTGAGGTCGCGCCGAAGAACGGATCGAGCGCAACACAGCGCGCCGCCGCGATGGAGCCTTCGCACGGCTCCGTCCACCAGCGCCGTCCGCCGGAGAAGTGCCGCTGAAACCAGCCGAAGACCGTCCGGCTCTCCCCGTCGCAGAAGACGATGTCGCGCCATCCGGTGAAATCGGGAACGGTGGGCAGCAGGGAGCAATCCACGCCGTAGCGGTCGAAGTACGCGCGCAGCGGACCGGCGGTTGCTTCGCTGAACATGCAGCCGTCGAGCTGCGTCTTCAATCCCCAATGGCTCAGGAGGATCGCCGCGTTGCCGCCTTCCCCGCCGGGCATCACCGTGGTCTGCGTGATTTCCTGGTAGGCATCCGCCTGCGGAAAGGGGCCTTTCAGGCGATGGATGGTCGAAAGTACGGTCATGCCGTAGACGTAGACGTCGAGTGCTTTGGTCATTGTTGGCTCCAGTTTTCTCTATCAGCAGATTGAGCAGATTTCTCTTGTTGGCAGCGAAAAATCTACTTCATCTGTTCAATCTGCGTCCATATCCCGATCCATATGCTGACGCTCAATGCAATCCGCACCATGCCCAGTTTCCTGACTTCCTCGGACAGCAGGAATTCCTGGGAGCCGTAGCGCCTGATCAGCAGCCCGTAACTGGGATGGATGTTGGTGATCAGCTCAAAAAGTCCGTTGAAGAGATTCCAGAAGCTCGCCGACAGCCACGCGCCACAAGTGTATGCTTGTGTTTCTTCACACCATACCATTGCCAGGACCGGCCCCCCGATCAGTCCGGCGAGGAAGGCCGGGAAGGAAAGGACTTCGTGCAGGCGCAGCAGCCATTTGTGCGTTGGATGAGCCTGCTCGAATTGATCCTTATCCAGCAAGACCGCGTTCCTGATGACGAGGGGGCGCAGCCCGAACACGGTCAACACGTAGACACCCAGTGCCGCAAAGACGGATAGCCAGGTTGCCACTGGTTCGACTACCTTACTTGGGCAATGTTACTTGCACCGCTGCTGTGCCGCTGCTCTCCAGTCCAAATCCTACCGTCGCTCCCTCACACGTGATCTCATACTCTCCCAGGAACCCCGTGACCTTCACCTTCCCCTCGCCGTCCGTCATCATCTTCGTCGGCGCGAGCCACCACTCGCCCTTGACCAGGTCGTGCAGCGCGTGGAAGGCGGGCTTGGGATAGCCGTCCGCCGTCAGGAAGCCGCCGGGCGCTTTGAGCCAGCCGCCGTCGGTCATCCCCCAGTAGGTGATGCCTTCGACGAGCGGGTTGGCGAGCAGTGTCTTGTAGTGCGTGACGATCTCCTCGGCCTGGCGCGCTTCGCCTTCGGGTGTGGAGGGCCATTCGTCCACCTGCCAGTCGTTGAGATCGACGATGTGCGCGGGCATAATGTCGCCGGAGAGGATGGTGGTCTCGGTGAAGTGGATGGGCAGGCCGAAGCGCTCGAAGTTCGCCAACACCCATTCCGTCTTCTCTACGCCCCAGTAGCCCTGGTGCATGTGCGACTGGATGCCGATCACGTCGATCTCGATGCCCGCTTCCAGACAACCTTCCACGAGAATGTCGAAGGCGGAGGAGACGTCGAAGTCGTTGAGCAATAGGATTGCGTCGGGATTGGTCTCACGTGCAGCGTCGAACATCGTGCGCACCATGTTGATGCGGCCCAGTTCCTTGCAGATGCGCGTGATGCCGTTATCGTACTTGTCGAATACTGGCATGATGACGACTTCGTTGAGCACGTCCCACATATCGATCAGCCCGGCAAAGTCCGCCACGTCGCGGTGGATGCGGGCGATTTGTGCTTCCAGGATTTCAGCGTTGCTCAGGTCGAGCAGCCACGGCGCGGTGACGGTGTGCCAGCACAGCGGATGTCCCTTGAGGACAAGGCCCCGCTCGGCTAACCACTGCGCCCCTTTGCGCATGAACGCGGTGCCCGGTTTGCCGCGCTCCGGTTCGAAACGCCCCCAGTAGAAGGGCAGGGTGGCGAAGTTGAAGAGGTCGAGGAAGGCGCCGGTGACGCGCTCCGCGCGCGCCTTGGCTTCGCCTTCCAGTACGCCGTTCGCCAGCGCGAGGGTTTCCCAGGCTGTGTTGCCGAAGAGAAACTTGTGCTTGCGCTGTGCAACCGTCACTTCCTGATGCGCCAGTGGCGTCCCATCCGGTTTGAGCACGGTTACGGTGGCTTCGGCCATCCGATGTGCAAATGTGGTGGATTTATTCATTTGTGTCCTCCGTTTGATATGATGATGCGTGAAGCGTGATACGCGAGGAGCTAGTCACGCATCACACAGTAGCTTTATCTGACGCCTAGCAGCAGTTCGTTGACCAACTGGTCCAGCTTCTCGTATTGCAAGCCGCGCGCGCCAAGCCCGATGCGGTCGAAAGTCGCCGCTTTGAGCGCGGCGGCTTTGGCGGTGGTGTAGGCGCCCTTGAAGGCGTCCATACTGCCGTCGTCCGCGCGGATTTCGGCCAGCAACCCCTGGATCTCCGCATCGGCGGCGAAACGGGCGACCTTCTCCTTGAGGATGAGGTACGTGCGCATACACCCGCGCGCGAAGTCCTTGACGCCGTCGTAGTCTTCCGTGCGGAAGGCGTGCGCGTCGAAGTGCCGGCTGCCGGCGTAGCCCACGTCTTCCAGAAACTTGACGAGGAAGAACGCCTGTTTGAGGTTCTGCGCGCCGAAGCGCCAGTCCTGGTCGAAGCGCGCGTAGTTCTGATCGTTCAGGTCGATGTGGAAGAGCTTGCCCGCCTCCCACGCCTGCGCGACCGCGTGCATGAAGTTGAGTCCCGCCATGTGTTCGTGCGCCACTTCGGGATTCACTCCCACCATCTCCGGGTATTGCAGCGTGTTGATGAAGCCCAGGTATGCGCCGGTGGTGGGGAAGAAGAGGTCGCCGCGCGGCTCGTTGGGCTTGGCCTCCAGGGCGAACTTGAGGTTGTAGCCCTGATCCTTAACGTACTCGCACAGGAAGTTGAGCGCGTCGCGGAAGTAGCGGATGCCCGCCACCGGGTCTTTCGAGGCATCTACTTCGATGCCCTCGCGCCCGCCCCAGAAGACGTAGATTTCCGCGCCAAACTCCGCCCCCAGGTCGATGGCGTGCATCGTTTTGTGGAGGGCGTAGGCGCGCACGCGCGCGTCGTTGGACGTGAACGCGCCGTCCTTGAAGACGGGGTCGCCGAACAGGTTGGTCGTCGCCATGGGCACTTTGAGACCGGTATCGGCCAGCGCCTTCTTGAACGCCTTGAGGATGCTCGCGCGCTCGGCGGGCGTCGCGTCGATGGGGATCAGGTCGTTGTCGTGGAAGTTGACGCCGTATGCGCCCACTTCACCGAGCAGATAGACCAGTTCGGCGGGCGACAACTGGGGGCGCACGTCCTCGCCGAATGCGTCGCCGCCAGGATTCCCCACAGTCCACAGGCCAAAGGTGAATTTGTGTTCCGGTTTGGGTTGATATTGATCTGACATCGTTTGCTCTCCTTTGATAGAATTTTGAATCATGAATCATGGATCACGAATCACGAATTACCAATTCCTGATTACCAGTTACCAATCCCTAATCACGAGCTTTTCTGCAGGTCGAGCGCGTCGTAGAAACCTTTGCGTTGGTTGGTTTTGATGCGGGCGACTTGCTTTGCCATATCGAGCGATTCGTCGATGTACCGTTTCAGATCGCTCTCCTGGCTCTTGGTATCGCTGCGGTCGCGATTGCGCCACGTCACCGTCACCTCTTTGATGCGATAGCCGCACTTTTCCCACAGGTACAGCAATTCTACATCGTAGGCGGTGACTTTCCAGCCCGTCGGGCGCTCGGCCTGCTTGAAGAATTGGAGGTGTGGGAAAGCCCGCAACGCCGCTTCTCGCGTGCACAGCTTGAAACCGCACTGCGTATCGCCGATGTCGCGCAGCAAGAAAAGTTGGCGCAACGTGCGAAAGATCACGCTCCCCATCTTTCTGATGAGCGAGAAGCCCTCGCGCGTGAAGCCCCGTGAGCCGATGACGACTTCGTATCCCTGAGTGTGCCACGGCAGCAGTTTGCCCAGTTCCATGATCGGCGTGGACTGGTCCATGTCGGTGAAGAGCACTACCTCGCCACGCGCGTGCTGGATGCCGGCCCACACTGCCGCCGGTTTACCGCCGTGGGGAATGTCGATCAGCGAAAAGCGCGGCTTATCGGCGATGAACTGCTCGATCAAGGCGCGACTGTCATCCGTCGCCTCGTCGTTGACGATCACCACTTCCCAGGCGTACGGTTGTTGGGTGAGATAGTCGTTCACCTCATCCAAAGCCCCCGCTTCGAGGTTTTTTGCCTCGTTGTAGCAAGGGATGATGACGGAAAGGTAAGGTTGCGGTTCTTCGTTTGGCATTAAAGCTCCTTGAGCGTGGTAATCGGTAACTGGTAACTGGTGACTGGGTTTGCCTGATTACCGATTACTAATCACTGATTACCTCAAATTTTGTGGCAAATCGAGCGGCGTGACTTCGTCGAATGACAGCGGCTCATCAGCGGACGGCATTGGCGGGTAGTCCGGCATTTCCAGCCCGTGGACGAGATCATCGATGCAGATGAGGCTGTTGGTTGCCATCGAGTGATTCGCCGCGACGCCGGTGAGGATCGAGTAGGCCCCCGCGCGATGATCGGCGGCGTGCATATACTTGTCCTCCGGTGGATTTGCGCCGAAGATGTCGTCCAGTAAGCGTCTGTCGCCGCCACCGTGACCTCCCGCACCTGTCCACACCTCGACGGCATACGAAGGGCCGAAGTGCGGCATAATGTGCGTGTAGGTCTCGCGTTTTAACGTCTGCCCGGGCACCGTACCGTCAGCGTTGATGTAGGAGGACTCCACCGTCTTGTGTTCCAGGCGTCCGCGCGTCCCATTGAACGTTATCGTTAAGCCTTCCCAGGGACAAAACGCGTTCAGTGAATAGCTCATCTTCGCGCCGTTCTGGTAGTTGACGACCAATTGCATCGAGTCTTCGATGTCTATCATCTCGCTGAACACGCACCGGTCGCGGAAGTAGCCGTCGTAGCGCTCGTTGTCGAGGTACAGTGCGCTCAGGCTCGGATACTTCCGCATATCCAGGCGAAAGCGGCACTTATCTTCGGGACAATCGAGGCAGCGCTCCGTGCGCCGGGTCAGTCCGTAGCGTTCTGCCGTCTCCGGAGTGTAGAAGCGGCGCTGCCCCTGCGCGAACACCGATTCGGGCACGGTCGAGAGAAACCAGTTGATCAAGTCGAAATGGTGGGTGGCTTTGTGGACCATCAACCCGCCGGAGTTGACCTTGTTGCGGTGCCAGCGGCGGAAGTAATCCGCGCCGTGGCGGATGTCGAGCATCCAGTGGAAATCCACCGAAATCACGTCGCCGATCACGCCGGACATCAACAGTGCCTTTACCTGCGTGCGTGGCGGCGAATAGCGATAGTTGAACGTCACGGTGCACGTCTTCCCTGTCCGCTTCTGCGTGTCGATGATCCGCTGGCACTTTACCTCATCTGTCGTCATCGGTTTTTCGGTGATGACATCGCATCCCAGTTCCATCGCGCGGCAGATGTACTCGTCGTGAAAGCAATCCTTCGTGGTAACGATCACCGCATCGGGCCGGCACTCGGCGATCATTTGGTCAAACTGCCCGGCGTGATAGCCTTTTACGTCGTAGCCCCATTCGCGGGCACGTTCGCGTGCGTAGTTCACGCGCCCCTCGTTTACGTCGCACACGGCGAGCATTTCCGAGGTCTCCGCGAACATGGCAATCACGGCCCGCGTATACATGGCCGAGCGTCCACCTAGCCCTACCTGCACATATCGTTTTCTACCCATATTCAAGCTCCTAAGATTTGTATTCTATCCTTGCCTGGAAAGATGGCATCACTCCTAATAATCGCATGAAATTGAAGCTAGTCAATATGGATGCCCAGGGGGTGTTTGGGATTCGGACGGCAAAGAGTAAATTCACACCAGATGGACAATTTCTTGTCTCGGGATGCGTTTCGCTTTGGAGGAAATAGTAAGATCACCACCTGATAAATACCGTTTTGTGGCAGTTTTGGCCCAATTTGTGCTCAACAAGCCATGTGCTCAACGGCCAAAACTGCACAGGTGCATTTCAGAATGGGCGGTTGGCAGCCTTGTCTTTTGACGACGGTCCCTCGGCTGCGTACTCGCCCCCATTTTGAAACGCACCCGAGACAAGGGTGCGTTTGACAAATTATCTCAAATGAGTATAATCGCGGGTGTAGGATGCTGTAAGGTTCCAAGTTCGTGCTCATATCGCAAACGCCTGGACTTACTGCCCAGGCGTTTGTTATTTAGGCAGCTATGAACCTTGCGCTAGAAATATCATTAGTAATTGAAAGGAAGAAAAGAACGATGAGTGAGCGTGAAGTTGGTGTTGTGAAGTGGTTTAATGCCTCCAAAGGCTACGGTTTCATTTCCCGTGAGGGCAAGGACGATGTGTTTGTGCATTACTCGGCTATCCAGACGGAAGGGTTCAAAACCCTAGACGAGGGACAGCAAGTGGAGTTTTCTGTTGAGAGGGGCGAAAAGGGGTTGCAAGCAACTGACGTTACTGCTCTATAAACAAAGACACGTACAGATACATAGATTCTGAGATGAATTAGCACGAAAGTAAGAGAGCCATCCAGTTTGCTGGATGGCTCTCTTGATAGTCTGTTTCAGCTATCGATCAGTTAAATTAGTCACATAATCATAAGGAGTGCGAGAAGCGATGGGGAAAATCCGTCGATTGGTGCTGGATACATTGAAACCTCACGATCCGAACATTATTGAACTGGCTGCGCGTTTGAGTGATCTGGAAGGGATTTCTGCCGTTAATATCAGCATCTACGAAATGGATCGCAAAGTTGAGAATGCAAAAATCACGATTGAAGGCGATGCTGTTTCTTATCAACTCGTGGCAGCGATAATCGAAGAGCTTGGCGGCGCAATTCACTCGATTGATGAGGCTGTGGCCGGTAGACAAATTATCGACGATGCTGCCACACCCCAGGGGTAAATACCGAGATTTAGAACCTATCCAAAAACTCGTCGTTGACGCACCAGAAACGCTCGCGAGCACAATTTCTGGATAGTGTCTTACTCTGTGCTATTTTGCGATAAGCACGTTCGATGGTGTGCTAACGATCATTGTCGTGTCTATGGGCAATTTGACGGCTCATGTCGATGACGTCAGTACTTACGCCCCCAATCCTCATTGCCCCAATCTCTAATTGAGCCCATCACGCGCCCTGCGACCAGGCCGAACACAACCAATATCCCGCCCACAATCTGCGCCCATTGTGCCTGAACCAAGATGTTTATGATCAGTGCAATCAGCAGGCCGAGCAAAGCGCCGATGACCATAAACTGCCATTTCGCGGGAAAGTCCAGGATCACGCTTTTTGCCGTTATCTTCTTCTGCGTTTTGCGATGCCGTATCACGAGGCGCTGTTGCCGGGCACGCTCTTTAGCCGTGGGATCGCGTGCCTGCAACTGTTCATCACGGAGACGTTGTAAACGCCTGATTTCGTCCTCTTGTTTGCTCATGGATCACCTCACTGTCAAGGTCTGCGGGTTTGCTTTCAGTATAGCATAAAACAAGTCGCAGTGTAATTGCGTTGACATCCCTTTGAATGATGTTATCATTGCCACGTTGTGTTGCTAAAGGTTTGGTGATGGAAAAGTTACGTAAACAGAAACCCATCTATACCGTGTTGATTGCTATCATCGTGGCAACTGTGCCCTGCTATTGTCTGGGATTTGTAGCGCTGGCTGTGCGACCTACACCACCGACATCCGTGCCAACCTCCACACCAACGATGACGCCCGAACCTGGCGCGACGCAGACCCCTTATCTCATCGGCCCTGATGATGAGCCTGATAACCGGACCTTGCCAGCTACGCCGACCCAGTGGTTCCCGCCAACGCGCACGGCGACGCCTATCCCTTCCGACACGCCGACCATAACGTTGACGCCGACCGAGACGCCGACCGGTACGCCGCCGCCCACCAGTACAGCGACGCCAACTTATACGCCTACACCGACCGACACAGTCACACCAACTCAAACACCGACGCCGACCGTGAGTCCGACGCTTACGCCCACCCAAACATCTACACCAGAGACGCCGACTGAAACGCCAACGCCGACGCCAACCCCGACGTCTACACCCACCCAAGAAGCCGTGCCAACCACCGAGACGCCTACCCAGACACCTACACCTTCACCTTCGCCGACTGGGGCGTCCGTTGCGCCCTGAAAGGATACCTGTGGAATCAACTTTCGAACTGCTCAAAACTTTCACTGAAGCGCCTGGACCTTCCGGGCGCGAGAACGTTGTTCGCGATAGCATCGCTGCGCGTTGGACGCCCCTGGCTGACGACATCCGTGTGGATGCGATGGGCAGCCTGATTGCGTTGCAACGTGGCGATGGCCCAGAGCCGCGCCCCGCGTTGATGGCCGCCGCCCACATGGACGAGATTGGCCTGATCGTGACCGGCATCGAGGGCGATTTTCTGCGCGCGCATGCACTTGGCGGTATTGACCGGCGCGTTCTCATAGGGCTGGATGTCCTCGTCCACGGGAAGCGCGACTTGCCGGGCATCATCGGCAGCCGCCCGCCGCACGTGCTCACGGCCGCCGAACGTGGCAAAATCATCGCCTGGGAAGAAGTCTACGTGGACACTGGTCTGCTGGAGGACGAACTTGCGTCCCTGGTAAGCATCGGCGATCACATTACCTTTGAACGCGAGCTACTTGCGCTCAAGAATGACCGGGTCGCCGGCAAGGCTCTCGACAACCGTGCTTCGGTCGTTGCCGTCACTCTGGCGCTGCAAGCCTTGCGCGCGCGCAACCACGCCTGGGATTTCTACGCCGTCGCTACCGTCCAGGAGGAAATCGGCATCAAGGGCGCAATCACCAGTGCTTACGGCCTTGCGCCGGAGTTGGCCATCGCTTTGGACGTGACTTTCGCAGCGCAGCACGGCGATGAGGGACCGGGAACCTTTGCCCTCGGCAAAGGACCGACCATTGCGCGCGGTCCGAACTTCCACCCGCAGGTGGTGGAGCGGTTGCAGGCCGCCGCTAAAGCCGAGGAGATTCCCTATCAACCTGAGCCTGTGCCCGGCGGCAGCGGCACCGATGCCTGGGGCATCCAGGTAGCACGCGAGGGCATTCCTACCGGCCTCATCGAAATTCCTTTGCGTTACATGCACCAGCCGGTCGAGACCGCTGCCCTGCCAGACATCGAACGCGCCGGGCGTTTGCTCGCCAATTTCGTCGCCCGGCTGGAAGCCGATTTCCGTCCCCGATGGGAGGATGAGCTATGACCGACACCTTGATGACCCTCTTGGAAACGCTCTCCGACCTCGCCGGGGTTTCTGGAAACGAGACCGCCGTCCGCAGCGCCATCAAACCGTTGGTGCAAGATCACGTCGATGAGCTGCGTGTCGATGCACTCGGCAACCTGATCACGCTCAAGCGCGGTACGGGTGAGAATCCTATGCGCGTTTTGGTGACGGCGCATATGGACGAAGTCGGTCTGATGGTCACCGGTCACACCAGCGACGGTGGATTGCAGGCCGAATCCGTCGGCGGCCTCGACGCGCGCTTGCTGCCCGGATTGCACGTCTGGGTGGGCAAGGATAAACTGCCCGGCGTTATCGGCCTGCAAGCCATTCACCGTGCGCGTGGCAATACGAAAGTCACGCCGCTGGATAAGCTGGTGATCGACATCGGCACGTCGAGCAAGGATGAGGCCAAAACTGCCGCTCCGCTCGGCACGCCCGTTGTCTTCGCCACCCGTTTCCGCGAAGCAGGTTCAGCCGTGACGGGGAAGGCTTTCGACGATCGCGCCGGATGCGCTATCCTGGTCGCCCTGTTGCAGGGTGAGCGATTGCCTTGCGACGTGTACGGCGTTTTTACCGTACAGGAAGAGGTGGGATTGCGCGGCGCGCGGGTTGCGGCTTACGCTGTCGAACCCGATGTAGGTTTTGCGTTGGAGGGTACTATTGCTGACGATTTGCCTAAGCCTAAGGAGGAAGAGGACGTCAGCCCGACGACCGAGTTGGGTAAAGGGCCGGCCATCACCGTGATGGATCGTTCCTACACGACCCCGCCACGGCTGTTGAGTCACGTTCTGAAAGCAGCGGACGCAGAAGGCATTCCTTATCAACTCAAACAACCGGGCATCAGCGGCACCGAAGCGGGCGGGATCACCCGCGCGCGCGGTGGCGTCCCGTCAGTCACGCTTGCTGTGCCTTGCCGCTACATCCACGGGCCGCGCGCCTTGTTGCACCCTGGCGACGCAGAAAACACCGTGCGTCTCGTGCGCGCTGCCATCGCCCGCCTGACGCCGGAAACACTCGCCTTTACGTGACCATCCGACTAAAGACTATCCAACTAAGGACTATTTGACTCAGGACTACCCGACTATCTTAGGAGACGATCTTGAATCTGGATTTATTGGAAAAACTCACCCAAACATTTGGCCCTTCGGGCTACGAGGATGCGATCCGGGGGATTATCCGCCAGGAAATCGCCTCGCTCGTCGATGAACTGTACGTCGATCCGCTCGGCAGTCTGGTCGCTTATCGCCGAGGGATGGGCGATGGGCAGAAGATCGCGCTCGCGGCCCACATGGACGAAATCGGCGTGATGGCGACGTACATCGAGGAGCAAGGCTACGTGCGCTTCACGGCGATCGGTGGCGGGGTGCGGTCGCTCAACGCGGTCAGCAACCGCGTGCGGTTTGCCAACGGCGTCACCGGTGTCGTCTCGGTGGAGCGGCGCGACGATGCCAACAGCATGCCTGCCTTGACCCACCTCTACATCGATGTGGGCGCAACCAATCGCGAGGATTGTCCGGTTGCCGTCGGCGATCCGGGGCAGTTCATCGGCCCGTTGGTGCGCCAGGGGCAGCGTCTCGTGAGCAAGACGATGGACGACCGCATCGGCTGCTACGTCCTGATCGAAGTGCTGCGCCAACTCTCCGCAGTTGCGGCTGAGACGCCGCACGACGTCTACGCGATTTTCAGCACCCAGGAGGAGATCACCCTGGCGGGCGCGCGCACGTCGGCTTTTCGCGTCGATCCCGACATGGCGATTTCCATCGACGTGACGTTGACCGGCGATACGCCCAAGGCGCATCCCATGGCCGTGGAACTGGGCAAAGGCCCGGCCATCAAGGTCAAAGATGGTGGGATGATCGCCCATCCGCTGGTGCGCGATAAGCTCGTCGCTGCGGCTAAGGAAGCCGATCTCCCCTATCAACTGGAAATTCTCCTCGGCGGCACGACCGACGCTGCCGCGATGCAGTTGGTGCGCGCGGGTGTGCCGAGCGGCTGCGTGAGTATCCCCTGCCGCTACGTCCACAGCCCATCGGAAATGGTCGATGAGGCCGACGTCGAAAACGCTATCGCTCTGCTGGTGACGGCCTTACGTGCGTAGCGCGCTATTTTCCTGTCAACGGATTGAACGGATTTTTTAACCTTTAACTTACAACCTGTAACCCACAACCATTTTGAGAGGAGGTTGGGTGGAAAGTTTAGAATTAGC
The DNA here is from genome assembly GCA_049975385.1 of Anaerolineae bacterium. Lineage (GTDB taxonomy): Bacteria > Chloroflexota > Anaerolineae > B4-G1 > SLSP01 > DSWT01. The sequence continues at coordinate 15,202 of JBNGDO010000112.1, forward strand.
ACATCGTATTGCGGAGATTCTCGTCGACAAACAGGGTGAGGATATTCTGATCCTCGATCTCCGTGCCGTTACAACGTTTACCGATTATTTCGTCATCTGTTCTGGAACCAGCCGGCGGCAACTGGACGCTTTGCAAAGCGCGCTGCGCGAAGAACTCAAGAAAACGGATGAGCGTGTTCTGGCCTTCAACGTCGAAGGTGAGGCGGATTCCGGGTGGATTCTGGTGGACTACAACAGCGTCATCGTGCATCTGTTCGATCCGGAGATGCGCGACTTCTACCGGCTCGAGGAGCTATGGAAAAACGGTCGCGTGGTGGCGCGGATTCAGTAACCCGCGTCGCAGTCGTGACTGAGAAGCTGCACGAATCATAAAGATGTGAAACGCCGTGGACATAATCGTCCACGGCGTTTTTGTTGGTAGCTCGTTGGTCTGGTATGTATGATGCTTCCGCGGCACGGACGACACCGCCCACAGTTCACCCTCCACGACGGCGCGGTGATGGCGGCGACCCGGTAAGCGCCTGGCAAAGGGAGTGGCGGTGGATGTCGACGGGCGCGCGGAGCTGCGACCCGGGCCGATGAAGACGCGGGGGGAGTAGTAGTTGACCATCGTGCTAGTGCTGGCGTTTGGCAAATTGCGCCAAGCGTCGTCCACTCGAAGTGGTTGCCGACAGAGCCGGTGGTCACGCCGCCCATCACGGATTTGACGCGGTTGCCGTTCCTGCTTCCAAGCAGGCGCCGTCGCAAACGCGGATCGCACTCGCTGATCCGCTCGGCGGTTAGATGATTTTCAACGCTGGTACAAGCCCTTATATCACTGTTTACTTAGGTGTTGTTCTATGGCTTTGACTAACTCAGCATAACCAGTGCCAGCGGAACCAAATGAAAAGCCGCGCGGCCATACGCAACCAGATGTGTTTATCGCTAAACAACACCTGTGTAATGGGGTAAGTCCCTGTTTAATCTTGACGTCACTTTTTCTGAATCCGACTTGCCGGCGACTCAGCCATGATACAGTTTGGTAACTGTGGATACCAACAAGGTCATCCCAAGGCACATAGAATGTGAAAAAGACACATGTTTTGATGTGTAGTCCATCTTCTGTCGCGTTGATGCTCATACATGGTGTACAGACAAAAATCCATTCACACAAGAAAAAGATTAACGCGGCAGTCGCAGCAAGTGGTGTTGAAATATCGCTGTTTGGGTATAGACTCACATACCCGAACCATAAAGTGAAGACAAGCATAGACAGCAGAATAGTCGTCAAAGTTGCGGTAATCAGCATGGATATTACATACTTCGCGGTTTTTTGATTATCGTATGCTATCATAGTGATTTCACTTCCACCAAAGGGTTACTGCTGAGATTGTTTTGCTAGCTCTGCTAGCTTCGTAGCCAACGCCATAACTTGATCGGTAATATCCCAACACTTACCTATTCCTAGATTCCCCTGTATCTCTGCTCCAACACCTCCACCAAAGAAGACTATTACAGGTTCACCAGGATTTAACAAATCAGTTGATATACTTGCTTCGAGACCAAATGTGTCTTTAAGAGTGGCTTCAAGTTCCACTTGCCAGCCCTCAAGATCACTGTTGTCATCGAGGTTAAAAAACAAAAGCGGACCTGCTGTAAGACCGAATCCTTCACCTACACCTATCCCATTGAGTGTAAAATAAATACCAGCCTCTTTAGTTTTGAAATTGTACACAAAGTCTATATTGCCGTCGAGTCCAATGATTTGAGCAGCTGAGAAATCGATTCGGAATCCCAACCCGTCCAAAAAATGTCCTGTCGGATCGACATACCGCAGCGGATTATTCAAACAATAAGCATACCGATTGAGCGCCTGGGGACTCGCCGGTCCCATCGGGACATTGTGCTCTTGACGGGTCTTGCTATTCCACTGGAAGAACGCACCAAACTGCAACACCTCACGGTTTTCCGCGTTTACCTGCGCCGCAAACTCGCCCAGGTTCACCGTGAGCGGCGTCAGGCGGGTGCTGCTGTCGTAGCCCAGGGTGGCTGCACTGCCGCCAGCGGATCTGGCGGCGGCGGGTACGATGCTATCCGCCTGGATGAAGCGGTTAAGATAAGGGTCATAATATCTTGCATTATAGTCGTACAACCCCAATCCGGCCTCTTCGCGCTGCCCGGTGTAGCGGCGGTCGGTGAACACGCCGCCGCTGCGCCGTTCGCCAT
>JBNGDO010000113.1:0-16153 GCA_049975385.1 Anaerolineae bacterium
ACCAGAAAGTCATCGTCGCCCTGCAGGAGACGATGCGCTTGATGGACGAGATCGATGAGGCGATCCCGGAGTGGCCGATCACTTGAGATTTACCCACGGAGGCACAGGAACAATGAACACCCTTACTGCCAATATCAAGTGCGAATGGTTAGCCCGCATCCTTCTGCGCGTCTACGCGCCTTCGCCGGGATAGTCGCGAACTGGTAGTGAAACTTGGGAGAAAGCATCCATGAACACTGAGACACAAAGCCTCGATGAACAGTACCGCCAAGCGTTCTCCATCGCCACAATGGAGGAATACAAACAATACAAATCCAAATACAACGAACTGGGGGAATTTATCCATGAGCTGCAAACAGAATGGTATACCGCATGCCGATTTCTAGATGCGGACTGGACTGACATAGGCGATTATCTGGAAAGTGATGATTTTGACAATGACTACAGCGTCCAGCATCTACGCCGCACCCTCGTCAGAACACTCTTCGCGATGATTGAAGGTATAACCTTTGCCCATAAGCAGAAGATACTAGCAGATTACGAAGCAGGTAGACGGCACCTTTCCCACGCTGAATACGCGATCTTGACCGAAGAATCGTATCAACTCAGAGATAGTGGAACTATTAGAACTTCACCCAACTACCCAAACATACAGGCTAATATCAAATTCGTCTTTCCTCTATACGCACGTATTTTGGACAGTGAGTTTACATTCGATCCACCGCTCAGTGCTCCGGGATGGCAAAGCCTTTGCCGTAGTATCGAAATTCGTAATCGCCTAATGCACCCGAAATCGCTTACAGACCTGGATGTTACAGATACGGACCTGGAAGAAGTCGAGAAAGCCGCTGAGTGGTTTACGGCCCAGATTGACCGCTTGGAATCTCTCTTTTGGCATATGCTAATGCAACGATCGTCGGAGATACAGGGAGAAAATCAGACCACCTCAAGTGATCCCACTCAGGAGCCACCCGATGACTAACCTGCTACCAGTAACTAGCATCCAGCATCGAGTATCCAGTATCCAGCAACCAATATCCGAGGCTAAACCATGATTGACTGGACCGAAATCTTCAAACCCTTACAAGAAGAAATCAATCGTAACTTCCTCTACTGGGTGGCGTATTTTGTGCGCGACCTGGCCGTCATTATCGTAGCGCTCTATACAGCCTTCGCCCTCTTCATCGCCATACTGACCTTGCTCGTCAAAAAGGAAGCGCGCTTGCCCAGGAATTGGCTTGCCGGCAGCTTCTTCGGCGTCCTCCTCGGCGGCTTGAGCTGCATCCCCAACATCGACCGCGCCCTGTTCCTCACCCAAATCCAGGCCGTTGCAGGGCTTGGGCTAATCATCATCGTCTGGTCCTTCATCTTATTGATACTCCGTCCGCGTTGGATATCAGAAACTGTTTCTCAAGTAGATCATGCCCCAATGAACACAAATCCTGAAAAACCCGGCTGTCTTGCCCGTATCTTCCCTTTCCTGCAACGCCAATCCGCATCCTCCCAACCCGATGCCTTCCCTTACCTTGCCCTCCAGTGCCTTCTTACCCCCGCCGAACTCAACTTCTACCGCGTCCTCGTCACTGCGCTCGCCCATCGCTACTGCATCTTCGTCCAGGTCCCCATCAGCAACCTCGTCTATCCAAAATCCGGCGACCGCAAGACCAACAACGCCCTGCGCCAGAAAATCGTCTACAAACGCGTCGACTTCGTCCTCTGCGACCCTGCCACCCTGCGCCCACTCGCCGCCATCGAACTCGACGACGCCAGCCACGACCGGCCCGACCGGATCGCCCGCGATGCCTTCGTCGACCAGGTTTTCGCCGCTGCCGGCATCCCCCTCATCCACATCCCCGCCAGTACCACCTACACCCCCGCCGACCTCCGCGCCCTCCAGTCCGCCCTTGCCTCACCACCGCAGCCATAACACACATAACTGAGAGACGCCTACAAAGCCTATCCCAAGTGAGGATCGTCAAACCTAAAGGAGAACGGCACTGGAAAAGAGGCTAAACCATGATCGACTGGACTGAAATCCTAAAACCCTTACAAGAAGAAATCAATCGTAACCTCTTCCACTGGGTGGCGTTTTTTGCGCGCGACCTGATCATCATCATCGTAGCCCTTTACACCGCCTTCGCCCTGCTCATCGCCATACTCACCTTACTGGTCAAAAAAAAGGCGCACCTGCCCAGGAATTGGCTTGCCGGCAGCTTCTTCGGCGTCCTCCTCGGCGGCTTGAGCTGCATCCCCAACATCGACCGCGCCTTGTTCCTCACCCAAATCCAGGCCGTTGCAGGGCTTGGGCTAATCGTCATCGTCTGGGCCTTCATCTTGTTGATACTTCGTCCGCGTTGGACGTCTAGCACCCCAACACATTACGATGACGAATCCTTCACCTAATGCCACCCACTCCGCCACCATCCGCACCATCCGCCGCGACCCCGTTTGTCGCCTCGTCATCCTCACCCTGAGCGCGGCGGCATTGCGCGCGGTTTTCAGATTTATTACCTTGCCGGATTGATCATGTAGCTTATAATAGCTATAGGTGTTTCAGTGTGATATGGGCTTTGAGCTTTTCTTTGATGTTATATTCGACGAGGCAAAGGTTGGTAAGATGAAAAAGAACTCACCTGACATTGTCCAAACCCTCCACGAGCGCGGCGCGCGCTATGTGGTAGATGTTGAGCAGCAACCTGTTGCGGTCCTCCTTTCTTTAACTGAGTATGAGCATTATCTGGATCTCCTGGACGATGAAGAAGACAGCCAAGATCCCGACCTGGCTATGCGTCTGGCGCAAGCTGCTGATTCCCCCGGCCCTCGAAAACGTCTATCATTCCGTGATTATCTAGATCAACGGCAGACGGTTGATGAAAAAGTATCGTGTTGAACTTCTCGATCAGAGGGTTCAAAAGCAACTGGACCGTATTCATGAGCCGGACTTTAGCCGTCTTGCCGAGACCGTTCTTAAGTTGGAAGAAAACCCTCGTCCCCCTGGATGTCGTAAGTTGCGCAGTCTCGAAGGGTGGCGTGTACGAATTGGTAATTGGCGTATCATTTATGCGATCAATGATCCAGAAGCCATTGTCACCATTGTAGCCATCAAACGTCGCCGCGAAGATACTTACCGCTAGTCCACGCCCCTCATCCTCTATTCTCTATTACTCATACCGCTACCATCCGCACTATTGATCGCAACCCCACCCGTGGCCTCGTCCACCTCACCCTGAGCGCGGTCGAAGGGCACTTGTACAGAATAACAATCCAGCATGCTCCCATCGTCCATTTCTGCCATCCGTGGTGCTCCCCCCTACTGCCAAGTCGCCCAACTCCCCTTCTGGCTTAAACCCCGCCAGCGTATCCAACAAAACCCTGCACTTCATACTGCATCCGCAGATGCGGCCGAGACTGCAATGGTTGTGTTCTTGTGGAAGCGCGATAACGCAAATCGGGGCGCAGCGCGCCCCGATTTGTGTAGGATGGTTGACCGTTTACGCGATGTGCGTATACCCCGACGCCTTCGCGCCACACACAGGGCACTTATCAGGCGGATGCGGCCCGACGTGGGTATGCCCGCAGGTCTGGCAGACCCAATAGTCCGCCTCTTCTTCGCTCTCGTTGTCCAGGTTCGCCAGTGCGTCGTGATACATCTTCTCGTGGATCTTTTCCACCTGCATGGCCCAGTCGAAGGAGCGTTCCGCCGCTTTGTGCTCTTCGGCCTGTGCGTCGGCGATGAATTCAGGATACATCACGTTGACTTCGTAATTCTCCCCGCCGATGGCGGCCTTCAGGTTCTCCGCCGTGGACTTGATCTCGCCCAGCACGCGGAGGTGATTGTGCGCGTGGACGGTTTCGGCGGCGGCGACGGCGCGGAATAGTTTGGCGACCTGGGGGTAGCCCTCGCGCTCGGCTTTTTTGGCGAACGCCAGGTACTTGCGATTCGCCTGCGATTCACCGGAAAATGCGGCCTGCAAATCCTCAATCGTTTTCATAGCAATTCTCTCCTGATATGTATGGGATGGTTAATGAAACAACACTATGGGTTGGATATTAGATCGATTGTTGGATTTGTCAAAACATCCGGCAGACCAGGGTTATCCCATTTGGCGGCGGAGACTCAGTAGATCGCAATTTTGACCGTAATGTGTGTAGCGCGATTTTACCGGCTTCAGCCGGTTTTTGCTGGGTCTGGCGCCAGTCCATTTGTCCTAGTCTGACGTCTCGCGGATGGTGATGCTACCGATGCCCAGGTCTACCTGGATGTCGGCGCGGTTTTCGGCGGTGTCGTAGCCGGGCGACGTGTAGCGATTGTTGCCCTGCGTGTAGCTGGCAGGGATGTTGCGCCCGACGATGGCGGCATCTGTCTGCAAGCGCACGCCCATCCCTGCCGGAACCTCGATCAGCACTGTCCCCATACCGCTGTCCACCTCCACGTCGAATTCACCTGTCTCCGGCAGCTTGATCGTGACGGTGCCCATACCGGCGTTCACGTTGACGGATGTCAAGGTCAGTGCGCGCAGGTCGAGATTGACGTCGCCCATGCCGGCGTCGATGCTGAGGTCGAGTGCCACGTCGGGATGGAAGCTAAAGTCCCAGGTATAGCGTCTGCCAGGCCCTGAGGTGATGCCCACGCTCCCACGCGTTTTCAGGCTGAGCCGGGCCGGATCACCCGGCGTGAAGCTGTGTGTCACGCGCTCGCTGGCACGATGGAGTGCCGTCCCCTCCACGAAGTTGCCGGAGTCGTTGAGCGCCTGCACGTTGATCTGGGCTACGGCCGGTGACAGTATCACGCGCCCAGCGGTGATGTCGCCGCGCGGCTCGATGACTTCGATGGCTTGCGCGGTCGTGCGTGTGACCTCGGACGTGCTCACGAACCACACCCCGCTGGCGATCAAGCCGAGTACGATGATCGCGGAGATGAGCGATCCTAGCAGCGACCGCCGCCCCACCAGCAATTCCAGCCCGGCGGCGACCAGCAGGATCGGCCACAGATTCAGAACGTCCCAAAAGCTCCAGGTGAGATAGCCTAGGTTGTTCAGCAACAGGATAACGCCGATGCCGATTAAAATCGTCGGCCCGATCAACTTGACGTGTCGATTCTCTTTTTCCATAAATGCTTTTCCCCCTAAAAAACCACTAATCTCGCTAATCTTGTACTGATCAACAAGCGAGCGACCACTCGGTCAATCTAGTTTTCACCGCTGAGTACGCTGAGGACGCAGAGAAACAGGCGTTGCGAACAACGCACAAAATCTTTGCGAACTCTGCGCTCTCGGCGGTAAAAATCCAATCCTGAGAGATCTGAAATCGCCAATCAAAGATCGTAGTAAATCAATTCATTCTCACTGGTCCCGGCGGCGCAGGATCAGATAGAGGCCGAAGGCGATGATCGCCAACGGGCCAAGGATGCGGAGGAGCTGCGTTGCCGCGATCAGCGTGAGCACGCCGATGCCCCCCACGATGCTGGCCGGATAGATGGCCCAACGCATCCGTCCGCCCGGTGTTGGTAGCAGGTAAACCAGCGCGAACGTCGCGCCGATACCGAGCATAAACAGCCCGCCGGTAAATCCACTACCCAGGAATGGCTCGAGTACGATGGTGGCTGTCAGTGATCCCAGTACCCCCGCAGGGATGATGGCCCACCATTCGCGAGTGCCTGTGCGCACGTAGACCGCCACGAAGGCGACCGCCAGGCTGCCCAGGAAGATCGCCCCGCCCCACGCGTCATTGGCTCTGGGGAAGATCTGCTCGAAGGCGATCAACGCGCCGATGCCCAACAGCGCCATGCCCGGCATCACGGCCCACCAGTTCTCGCGCCGCCGGACAAAGGCGTAGAGAAAGACCGCGCCCGGCGCAGTGAAGATGATGGGCCAGAGATTGTCCAACATCAACAAGCCCAGGCTTTGCATCAAGAACAACAGCCCGCCTACGATCAACAGAATGCCCCAAAATGTTCTGGATTCAAATGTCTTGGAATCAATTTCTTTCATCGTTTAGCTCCTTGTCTAGTGGACGCTGATGGAACCGACGCCCATCTCGAGTTTGAGATCTACCTTGTTAACGGCGGTTTCGTAGTCGGGCGAGCGATACTCCCCCTCGACCTTGGGGAATCGCTCGCGGTCTACGGAGACGCTCGCCAGCGCCCCGCTCGTGCGGATGCGCGCGGCGACGCCTTCGGGAATCTCGACGTTGAGCGAGGCCGCGCCGCTCGATCCGCGAATCTCGGTATAGCCGGCGTGGGCCGGCGCGATGACGTGTGTGGCATTCGCCCCGGACTCGAGCTTAAACCGTGTGACCTGCAGATCTGACAAGTCGAGGCGCGCGTCGCTGGCTCCGGTTTTCACCGTGATCGCCATCGGGATGGCGTTGTTGAGCGCCATCGTCCAGCGGCGATGTTGCCCCGGCCCGATGACCCATTGTGGCCCCATAAACGGCGGCGATGACAGCCGCACCCGCTGTCGCCCGCCTTCGTGAATGACCTCGTGCTCAATGCCCTCGAATGTCCCGCTGAGCAGCGTCTCGCCCAAAGCCGCGCCCTGCAGGCGCAACTCGCCCGCGCCAAAGTCGAGGTTAACCTGCACTTCCTCGCCTTCGAGGGGGATGCTGAGCTCCTCGGTCGTGAAAGTGGAGCGGTGCTGTGAAGCCCACAGGGTCCAGATCCCCAGGCCGATCAAGGCCAGCGAGAAGATGAGCGGTCCCGCTTTGATGTTCAGCGGCGCGAGCACGCCCAGGTTATCCAGCAAGAGCAGTGCACCGATACAGACGAGAATAATGCCCCACCACAGATTTGAACGTCGCATTGTACTCTCCTTTATTCCCTTCTGGTGCGTCTGATTGGGCGTAGCAGCGCCCGGATAAACATGAACACACCCAGGGCAATCAGCGCAAACGGCAGGTAAAACTTGAAGGGAACAGGCCCGAAGACATCGCCAAACAGCGATCCGAAAATGGTGAACAGCACCGCACTTGTGAGGATGCTTTCCAGCCCTTCACCGATCTGCTTGCGCTTCCAGTTGAGCAGCCCGGCGATGAGGATCCCCACACCGACAAAACCGGGGATCAGCGTCCACATGTAGGCCCAACTTTGCCACGTAAGGACGCCGGTGGTCTGGAAGTAGAGGATGCCGCCGATCCCGCCGGTGATGCAAGCTGGAACGGCCATATCCGGTTCGCCCGTCAGTAACCCGATGACAAACAGCCCCAAAGCGACGAAAATAATGATCACTGGCCAGGTAAAGGTAAAATTAAACCAGGCACCCAGGCCGGGAAACACCTGTAACGCGAGTAAAACCACGCCGATTAAAATCAAGACGAGTCCAGAAGTTAAATTGCTTTTCTTTCGATCTGACACAGCATCCTCCTTCAAAAATCGCTGGGATCGCCAGCATCCTGCTGGCCTCCGTTTTCGTGCTTGCCTACAGTTCCATGATGTATACGCGCGAGTTGGCCAGGGGTTGCACTGTGAGAAGAGAAGTTGCCCGGCTTTGCCCACCTCTCAGACAGCCTTGTCGCTGCTTGAAAGCCACGCCTCCGTCTGCGCGAAGACGATCTCGCGGTCGTAATCCATAACGACCGTGTGCCCGCCGCGCTCGACCCAGAGAATGCGAGACGGCCCGCCGAGTTTTGCGGCGATGCGCTCTGGTGTTTTCGCAGGTATAACCAGATCGTGGCGCGCCTGTACCAGGAGGGTGGGGGCGGTGATGTGCGAAAGGTGCGCGTCGATGGTTTCCATCAACGCCTTGATCTGGAGGACGCCGTGCAGCGGTACCTTCGTGTAGGTGAAATGCTCTCGACGTGCTTCTGGGTCGCGCACGTCCGATCCGATTTTGGGGATATAGCGGACGATATGCGCGCCAACCTCTGCCAGTTTTAGCAGGGGGTGCTGCGCCAGTCTGCTGTCCGGCGCGGAGAAGGTGACGACACGTTCGACGGGGTTATGTGCGGCTGCGTGCAGCGCCAGCGCCCCGCCGAGGGATAGGCCAGCAATGCAGACTTGCGTGCAGTGTCGTCGCAGCTCAGCCAGGCCCATCTCGACGTCCGCCAGCCAGTCTCGCCAGGACACTTTCGCCAGGTCTTCTGGTCGCGTGCCGTGCCCGCGTAGGCGGATACCGCTCACCGTCATCCCCGCTGCTGCCAGATGTTCGCCCAGAGGTAGTATCTCGCCCGGTGCGGTGAGAAAGCCGTGGACTAGCAGTACGCCCGGCTCGCCGCCCGGGAAAAAGAAGGGTCCGGTCATTCGTTGTGGGTCGGTTTGGTTGTTCATCCTTTGAAGTATAGCACAAAACGTATTGGATCAATCAAAGAGCATTTTGGGCTGTGGGTGCAATCCACAACCCACAACCATCCTCAATTGACAAATCTCTTCGCCAGTCTATAATGTCCTTTGTCGTTATCTGGAGGGCGCTCGCTTTTTCCGGGGAGGGCCTTCTTTTTTTGTAGGAGTGTTTATGCAAAGACGAACTATCATCAATTTTGTGTTGATCCTTCTTTTGACCGCTGTGGCGATTTACGCCGTCGTGTGGCAACAGCATCCTGCCTGGGTCGCGAACCTGCTTTTCTGGCAGCCGGAATCCTCGCGGAACCTGGACTTCCAACTGGGCCTGGACTTGCAGGGCGGGTTGCAGGTGTTGCTGGTCGCAGATTTGCCGGAGGGGCGCGAAGTCGATTCACAGGCGATGGCGACGGCGCGCCGCATCGTCGAGAACCGCGTGAACGCGCTGGGGTTGACGGAACCGGTCGTGCAGGTTCAAGGCTCGGAGCGCATCGTAGTGGAAATCCCCGGCATCGAAGACCCCGCGCAGGCCGTCGACACAATCCGCGAGACGGCGATGCTGGAATTCGTCACGCCGCCGGCCGGCGTGACGCGAGAAACGCTCTATATGATACAAGAGCTGCAAATGCCGATCAGCACGACTTATGCGATGACCGAGGCCGAGATCCAAAGCGCTTCCGCGATGACCGATGTGCTGTTGTTCGAAACGGAGATGACCGGCGCCGACTTGAGAGATGCTTACGCTATCCGTGATCCAAATATGTCGCAACCGATTGTCGTCATTACATTCCAGTCCGAAGCAGCGACTTTCTTTGCGAACTATACCGCGAGTCACGTTGGAGAGACCCTGTGCATTGTCTTGGATAAGCAGATCATTTCTTGTCCGAGCATCGATTCCTCGATCCCTGGCGGTGAGGCTGTAATCCAGGGCAATTTCACTGTCGATTCGGCGAACCAACTGGCCGTGCAACTGCAGTACGGCGCGCTGCCAATCCCCCTGAAGATCGAGAGCTACAAAGCGATTGGACCGAGCCTGGGTGCGCAGTCGGTGGAAAAAAGCGTGCGCGCCGGCATCGTGGGGCTGGCGGTGGTTTTCCTGTTCATGCTCATCTACTATCGCCTCAATGGCTTGGCCGCCGATCTGGCGCTGGCGCTGTACGTGTTGCTGAACCTGCTGCTGTACAAACTCGTGCCGGTGACCCTGACGTTGCCGGGCATCGCCGGGTTCCTGCTCTCGGTGGGGATGGCGGTCGATGCGAACATCCTCGTTTTCGAGCGGATGAAGGAGGAAGTGCGGCACGGTCGCTCGCTGGTGCGGGCGGCTGAAGGTGGGTTCTCCCGCGCGTGGACTTCTGTACGCGACTCCAACCTGGCGACGTTGTTGACCTGCCTCATTCTCTACATCTTCGGCAACGCCTTCGCTGCGAGTCTGGTGAAGGGCTTCGCCATCACGCTGGCGCTCGGGACGGTTGTCAACCTCTTCACGGCGATTGTCGTGACGCGCACGCTGGTTCGCTTGGCTTTTGGAGCTGCTGGGGAGTGGATTCAGAAGCACGCCTGGCTGTTGGGATTGTAGGAGGAACGGCTATGATAAACTTTGTACAACGACGACGCCTGTTCTTTACCATTGCCGGTGTCTTGATCGCACTCAGCCTGGTTGCGTTGGTGACCTCGGCTATTATGTTCGGTGGGCAATTTCTGCGCATCAGCATCGATTTTAAAGGCGGGACGCTTTTTGTCTTGCAGTTTGATGCGCCGGTTGAGGAGTCGGCGATCCGCGATGTCTTTATCGATAACGGCCATACCGGGCCGATTTTGCAGCAGCTCGGCGCGGCAGCCGATAACACGTGGCAGGTACGGACGCGCTTCGCAGAGACTGAAGAGGTTCAGAAGATCCTCGACGACCTTGACGCCCAGGTCGGACACGTAAATCGCACACTCTCGAACTGGAATACGGTCGAGTCGACCGTGGGAGCCGAAGTGGCACAGTACGCGGCGTTAGCGGTGCTGGCGGCGTCGTTGGCCGTACTGGCTTTCATCTGGTTCTCGTTCCGCAAAGTCCCCAACCCCTTCCGCTACGGTGTGGTATCGATTGTGGCGATGCTGGTCAACGTCGTTATCACGCTGGGCTTTTACGCTTTGATGGGTATTCTGCAAGGGTGGGAAGCCGACGCGCTCTTCCTGACGGCGCTGCTCACCGTGATCGGCTTCTCGGTACAGGATGTGATCGTGGTCTTCGACCGCATCCGCGAGAACATCCCCCGGCACCGTGGCGAGCCGTTCGAGCTGATCGTCAACCGCAGCGTGCTGGAAACCATACATCGTTCGCTGGCGACGCAGCTCAACGCGATGTTCGTCATGATCGCCATCCTGCTTTTTGGTGGGGCGACGATCAAACCCTTTATCGCCGTGATGCTGGTGGGCATGCTCTCGGAGACGTTCACCTCACTGTGCGTGGCCGTGCCGTTGCTCGTGGTGTGGGAGGAGCGCAGCCAGGCGCGCTCGCTGGCGCACGTAACAGCGTAGATTTCTTGTCAAACTGAAAAAGACGGCCTGCGGGCCGTCTTTCTTTTTATCGAGATTGTCTGCCCGCTTGCCCTTCTTCACACCGACAGTACAATGAGTGCAAACGACAAGGGGTACGCGAAATCCTTTTCGCGTGCAGTGAGACCACAAGACCATTTTTTGAGGGGGATTTCGATGACAGACGAACCGGAACAAGCACAATCAGAAGAATCGCAACGGCAGAACAAGACCGAACCGCCGGCGACGCGCGGCTGGGGAAAGCAACTGCTGGGGGCACTGGCCGGCACACTGGTGATGGCCATAGCGCTACAGGTGGGCCCGTCCCTTGGATGGCAGCCACCTGAAAACCGCACGATGATGCTATTGATCGGCGGCGCACTTGGTGCCACCTTGTTCACCCTGGATCGTTTTGAACAGGCCGGTTCGCGGTTGACCCGGCGTACAGAAGGCACGGCTGCGCGCATCGTCAATGTCCTCGTGGGGCTGCTCGGCCTGTTCGTGGTGATCAGCCTGGTTTGGATGTTGGCGGCCTCCTTTGGCTGGCTGATCGATCAATTCTGACGATTGACGGGGGCGCATGCGTCTTTTGAATCCGGCCGGATTGCTGGGCCTGCTGCTGGCTGTGCCCATCGTGCTGCTGTACATGCTGCGGCTGCACCGGCAGAACGTACCTGTGCCGAGTCTACTTCTGTGGGAAGCCATCCTCGCCGACCGCCACGCCAACCGTCCCTGGCAGAGACTCCGGCGCAACTGGCTCCTGTTGCTGCAGTTGCTGGTGTTGTTCGCGTTGGTTTTTGCCCTGGTGCGCCCGGCGGTTCCCGCGCCGTTGACGTTCCACGGGCAGACGATCGTCCTCCTCGACGTCTCCGCCAGTATGCAGGCCGTAGCCGGAGATGGAGATGCGGCGCATCCTGGCGCGAGACGTTTTGATGCTGCATTGCGTATCCTGCGCGATCTGGCAGCAACGCTCGATCCTGGTGATCGTGTAGCATTGATCGCCGCCGGCCCAACGCCACGCCTGCTCTTGCAGAGCGGGGATGCCTCGGCCTTGCGGCGCGCGCTCGACGACGTCGCACCCGTCGATGGGCCGGTGGATTGGCGCGCGGCAGCGGCGCTGGCTGCCGGATTGGCAACCGGCGACGATGTCACTACGCTGCTTGTGACCGACGCCGCATTCGACGAAGCGCTGCCCTCTCTCCCCGGCACGGTGCGCCTTATCACGGTGGGGCCGGGGGCAGTGGATAACGCCGGCCTCATCGCTTTTGCGCTGCGGCGCACGGCTGAGGGACTGACAGCGTTCGCGCAGATTTACAACGCGGGCGCAGCGACGTCGCGCCCTCTGGCGCTTTACGCGGATGGCGTTTTGGTGGAACGTCGTATCGTCGATTTGCCGGAGTGGGGGATGGCGTCTTTCACCTTTGGTGGCGTGCCTGCTTTGGCGTGGGTCGAGGCGCGGCTCGAAGGGGCGGATGCGGGCGCATCCGCAGATGCAGGCGCATCTACGGATGCGCTTGCTGTCGATGACCGCGCGTGGGTGGCGCTTGCGGCGAGTGCTAGCGGGCGTGTGCTTCTGGTGACGGCGGGCAATCGTTTCCTGGCGCAGGCATTGTCCACGCTGCCGGATATGGCGCTCTCGCAGGCCGTGACGTTGGTGGATGATCCTGCCACGTACGCTGAGTACGCCGTCATTGTGGCCGACGGCCCGGTGACGGCGACACTCCCCACGACCAATCTCTGGCTCATTGCGCCGGGCGCGAACGCTCCGTGCGGTGAACCGGGCGCGGTGATAACGCCCACGACGAGCGTGCGCGGTCAGTGGTCGCATCCACTGCTGAACTACGTCGATTGGGCCGACGTTCACGTGGCGCGCGCGCGGGCCTACACCCTCCCTGCCGACGCTGATGTGTTGGTGGAGACAACAGCCGGCCCGTTGTTATGGGTCATCGAGCGGCCCGGGCAGCGCATTGCCTGTATGGCCTTCGATCTCCGTGATTCGGATTTGCCGCTGCGCCTGGCGTTCCCCATTCTCACGGCTAACCAGATGGGCTGGCTGATGCCCCAACTTTCGACAGAACCGGTGCTATCCTTGCCCTCGGGGTATCCTTGGGCGCTACCGTTTCCGGCAACAGCAACGGGCGGGACATTGGTTACGCCCGATGAGCGGCGGCTGCCCCTGGCACTCGATGTGCCGCAGACCACGGAGACGGAGGCGGGACTGTATCGTATCGAAGCGGAGACGCCCGCCGGAACGGCTGTGCGTTACGCCGCACTCTCTCTGCTCGACGTCGTCGAGAGCGACCTCAGCCCGCGTGAGGTGCGTGTGGGAGAGCGCGTTATCCCGCCGGCCGAGGAGGTTCCCGGCTGGCGCGACTTGGGGCGTTGGGGCGTGCTGGCGGCTATCATCTTGTTGTTGGTGGAAGCTGTTTTGTGGTGGGCCCCCTCTTGGCGCCGCAAGCGAATCCACCATCCACCATTCACCATCCACCATCCAACACCCAACATCCACCATCTAGCATCCAACATCCAACATCCACCATCCAAGATCAAAAATCTCATCAATTCTGCGCTCTCCGCGTTCTCTGCGGTGAGACCTCCGTTTCTCCTGCGATTGGCGCTGCTGAGTCTGCTGCTCCTGGCATTGTTTGGCGTCTATCACGCCCGGCGTACCCGCGACCTGGCCGTCGTCTTTCTGCTCGATCGCTCGGCCAGTACCAGAAGCGCGTGGGAGGCGCAGGCGGCATTCGTCGAGGAGGCACTGGCGCGCAAAGCGCCCCAGGATCGCGCCGCGTTGGTCGTCTTCGCCGGAGATGCCTGGGTGGATCGTCCGCTCTCAACTGCAGCGGCGCTGCCGGGCATTGCGACGCTGCCACGCATCGACGCGACCCGTATCGAAGATGCCGTGCGGCTGGCGCTGGCTCTTATCCCTGAAGGTGCGCCGGGTCGCCTGGTGGTGTTGACGGATGGGCTGGAAACCTCCGGTTTGGGCGCGTTTGCGTTGCGGGAGGCGAAGATGCGTGGCGTGGACGTGCAGCTCGTGCAAACCGGCTCGGGCACGCCGGGCGCGGAGGCATGGATCGCGGATATATCCCTGCCCGCGCGCGTCTATCCCGGCGACCGCGTTCCGGCGATCGTTGAGATCAGTAGCAATGTGCAGCAGAACACCGCTTTTGCCTGGACGGCGGCGGGGCAGACTGGCTACGGCGCGGTTGATGTGTTCGGTGCGGAGACGGGGGTGGCGTTCTCATTTGTGGCGGATGAACCGGGTTTTGTTGCCGTGCGTGTGTGCATCGAACCGGAGCGGGACACCTTCAGCCAAAACAACTGCGCCGATGGCTGGGTGTTGGTGCAGGGCGCGCCGCGCGTGCTCGTGGTGGGGACGCCGGAGGATCGTGAGTCCGTGGCGTACGCCCTGGAAGTCGCCGGGCTGACCGTTGAGCAGACGACGCCCGATGCGCTTCCTCTGACCGCGCAGGGGCTGGCAGATTATGCGGGGGTGGTGTTGTCCAATACGCCTGCCCGGAGTTTTGCCCCCCAGTCGTTGGATGCTTTACGCGCGTTCGTGCGCGATCTGGGTGGCGGGCTGGTGGCTGTAGGGGGGCCGCAGAGTTACGGCGTCGGCGGCTGGCTGGGGACGCCATTGGAGGAAGCGCTCCCGGTGCAAATGCAGGTGCAGGACCCCACGCGCTTCCCGCCGATAGCGATGGCGGTGGTGATCGACAAATCCGGCAGTATGGGCGTCCAAGAGGCCGGGACGACGAAGATTCGTCTCGCTGCGGAGGCGGCGACCCGCGTCGCAGAGACGTTGAACGACGCGGACACGTTGGCCGTCGTTGCCTACGACGATCGCCCGGCGGACACCATCGGCCCGGCCCCGATGACGGAACGCGATGTGTTGACCGCGCAACTGCGTCGCCTGCAAGCGGGCGGCGGTGGCATCTACGTGCGCGAAAGCCTGGCCTATGCCGCCGATCTGCTGCGCGGTGTGGCATTGTCCCCGGGCCAGCAGCGGCACATTCTGTTGCTGGCTGATGGCGCGGATGCCGAACATCAGGAGAATGTCCCGGCGTTGGTGCAGGGGTTCGTGGAAGAGGGGATGACGGTGAGCGTAGTCTCGATTGGCACAGGGCAGGATGTCCCCTTTCTGATGAACGTTGCCGATCTCGGCGGCGGGCGCTTCTACCTGACGCAGCGTGCCTCCGACCTGCCGGCGATTTTCACCGAGGAGACGGCCCGCGCCAAGCGCTCTTACATCGTCGAGCGGACGTTCTATCCCGCGCCGTTAACGCCGTGGCTGCCCGTTGCCGATATCACCGTTGCGCCACCGTTGCGCGGATACGTCGCCACGACGCCGAAGGGGGCGGCGCAGGTGGTGTGGGAGGCCCTCGAGGGCGATCCGCTGCTTGCGGCGTGGCAGTATGGCCTGGGCCGTTCCGTGGCCTGGACATCGGACGCGACCGGACGCTGGGCGGCGGGTTGGGTAGAGTGGGAGGGCTTCGCGGATTTTTGGGGTGCCGTGGTGCGTGCTGTGCTGCCATCTCCTGCCGATGCCGACCTGGCATTGCGCGTGCTGCCCGATGATGACGATGCACGGGTGGTGGTGGATGTGGTTGACTCGGAGGTTGACGAGCCAACCTATGTCGATGGATTGTCGCTGAAACTGCACGTTGCGCCATCCCTGGGTGAGGGGACCGCACAGACGCTCCCTCTGCTCCAGCGCGCGCCGGGGCGCTATGAGGGGGACTTTACGCCACAGGATCGCAGTGCGCTGCTGTTGCGTCTCTACGGCGATCGCGACCTAGTGACGGGGTGGGCTGCGCCATCCCCGCTGGAGTACATCCCGGGCGATGCTGGTGCAGCGCTAGCACGGCTGGCGGCGCAAGGGGATGCGACACAGATCGAGGATTCGGCGCAGGTTTTCGTCCACGATCTTCAAGGGCGGGTTGCGGGCCAACCATTGATGCCAGTATTCGTCTTGTTGGTGGCGCTCGCCTGGCCGGTCGATATTGCGTGGCGTCGTCTGGTGCTGACGCGGGGGGATGTGGTGCGTTTCTTCGCGTGGGTGCGGGTACGTTTGCCCGGGCTGGTGCCGAAGGCGTTGCGGCGGCGTCCACGGAAGACACAGCCAGTCGCGGGGACAGCGGCTTCGTTAGCGGCGACGTTGCGTCGGACGCGCACGACGCGTCAGAAGCGAAAGACCGTGGCCGAGGAAGCTTCCCCACCTATGCCGGAGGCGGTTCAGCCAGAAAACGCGCCGGACGTAGAGTCTGCCGAGCCAAACTCCACTGTCTTACCCGCTAGGCCGGCGGTTGGGCCAGCCACGCGTGAGACCGAGGATAGTGTGGAACCGGAGACTCT
>JBNGDO010000113.1:16163-17217 GCA_049975385.1 Anaerolineae bacterium
CGGGAATAGGTAGCTGTTATGAAAAGCCGGCGCTGCTTCATCTGGGCAGCGCCGGCTGGAACTTATTCGTGATTGCGTTTGACGATGCGCTTGCCGTGCTATTATTCTGTTGTTGCGATCTCGTATTCCGGAGTGTCAGCGCGAAGTTGGAGTAGTGCTTCCATGTTGGCTTGCAGATCTTCCATTTTCTTGCCAGCCATCTCAACGCGTTCTTTCATGACCGCTTCCCAAATTAGGCTGGCGACCTGCATCAGCGCACCGAAGCTGGGAACGCCGGTGGGGGATTTGCCGGGAACGATGACCGCCAGTTCGGCTTTTCGCGCGGGCAAAGCGACGCCGGAGCTGGTCACGGCGATGGTTTGGACACCCTTCTCGCGCGCCATGTGAATGGCGTATCCAGTATCGAGGTTTGGCTCGTTGCCTATGAAGGTGACGAGTGCATCGCCAGCCTGCATTTGCGGAAGTACGCTCGCGGTCTCGTTCATTCCGGGATAGAAGATGCTTGCCGGTACGCCGTAGGCCTTGAATTTTTTGGTCATAAAGGCCGCTAAATCGTAGCCTGTAAACTCACCAGTGAACCAGATGTGTGACGCGTTCTTTAAAATCTCGACGGTTTTGACGACGTTACCTAAATCAGTGGTGACGAAGTGTTGTATGTTCTGCTCGGCATTTTCCACGAGGGAACGGAGCAGTGTTTCGGTGGATTCCGCCTCGCCGACTTTGCGGTATGTCGCCGTCACCTGGTCGCGCACGTAGTTTTTGACTTCGCGGGAAAGCTCGCGGTAGCCGGAGTAACCGAGTTCTTGCGCGAAGCGCACGACGGTTGCCGGGTCTACCCCCACGCGGCGGGAAAGTTCGGTAGCGGTGAGGAAAGCCGCGTCAAGGGTGCTGTTCATGATAAAATCCGCCAATTTTCTGAACCCTGGCGTCAGGTTCTCGTAATTTTCTCGTATACGATCCTGGAACATGGTTTTTCTCCTTTACTATAAAGTGTAAGAACCTATCCGAAAATTATCGCGGTTTCACGCTGACGTCCGCATGGGCGGCTAAAGCC
>JBNGDO010000114.1:0-17170 GCA_049975385.1 Anaerolineae bacterium
GAAGTCTACCTAATCGTGCGCGTTTGGCCGGACGTCCAGCCCGGCACGCAACTCTGGAACAACGCGGTGATCTCGGCATCCAACGATCTGGAGTCCGATGACAACGAAACCTGGAACGACGTCTGGGTCGGAGAACCGCACACCAATCTGTGGATCAGCAAACACTGGAGTTGGGGCCAACTCGTCCCCGGCGGCGAGTTGAGTTACGGCATCAACTACGCCAACAACGGCAACGTCGCGATCAATGACACGATCTACATCACCGAGACACTCCCCGTGAGTACCACCTTCCGCGAAGCGTGGCGCTACGATCAAAGTGGTGCAACGCCGGTCATTCCCACACTGATCACATCAGAATACGTAGTCTGGGAAATCTCTGGGCTGCTCAATGGCTACGGAGATCACTTCGAGGTCATCCTGGACATAGACGCTGCCGCGCAGCCCGGCACGGTGTTGACGAACACAGTCGAGATCAGCCCGCAGCCGGACGAGGACAGCTACGAGGACAACGTCAGCCACTGGACGGAAACCCTCAACGACTACGGCCCCAACCTGCGCGTCAACAAGAGCGGCGGTTGGGACGACTGGGGCGAGAACACGCGCCAGGCCTGGTGGAATGTCACCGTCGAAAACATCGGTGACGACGTCATTGCACCGGTTCTGATCACCGACACCTATCCGGACAATATGTACCTGAGCAGTGGCGTCGGCCTGGATTACTGGCGCTGGTGGAACTGGGGCGACGATCCGGCAAACCACCGCCTCACCGTTACCCTGGAATCGCTCTACCCTGGAGAACGCATCGACTTCAACTTCTACACCATCACCGATACCGAACCGCTGCCCTTCGGCCTGATCTTCACCAACACCGTCGAGGTGGGTAACGTGCCGGATGACATCGACAGCACGGACAACACGGCTGACGCGGTCCTTACCACCGGCCCCGACCTCTACGTCGAGAAAGCCCTCGTCGCAGGCGACCTCCTGCCCGGCGAACTCGTCACCTTCAGCCTGATCTTCGGCAACAACAACGAGCACTGGCAGTGGTGGTGGAATATGACGGGCGATGCCTGGCTGACCGACACACTGCCGGCAGAGATGGAGTACGTCACATCAACGCTGCGCTGGTGCGGGGAAGGCAACTGGTGTCCCTGGATGCCCGCCATCGATGGCAACGATCTCACGTGGCAGCTCGGCCAGATGAACGGCGGCGACTGGAACGAAATTCATCTAACCGCACGCATCACGGATACGGTTGATGGGCTGGACAGCTTCACCAACTGGCTAGAAATCGCCAGCGATCAGCCGGCGGTCGACATCGAGCCGTTCTACGATAACAACGTGGACAGCTATGAGATTGCCATCGACCTGCCCTACTTCGAGGTTGGCAAA
The DNA here is from genome assembly GCA_049975385.1 of Anaerolineae bacterium. GTDB lineage: Bacteria > Chloroflexota > Anaerolineae > B4-G1 > SLSP01 > DSWT01. The sequence goes on from JBNGDO010000114.1 coordinate 1,393, forward strand.
GCCTACGAAAGCACGGCGGTTGCAGGTCAGCCCATCACCTACACGTTGACAGTCACGAACACGGGCAATGGCGTCGGAACGGGCATCGTCCTCAGCGACACCATCCCCACCGGTTTGGAGAACGTCGGCGGTGGCACCATCATCATGCCGTGGATGTGGTGGTACATCGACAGCCTCGCGCCGAACGGCGGCGTTACTACGGAGATGTTTGAAGCTACGTTGCCCTGCGCTGTGAGCACGGTTGTCAACGACGATTACCGTGTGATGGACAGCGACCAGGGCGTGAGCAGCGCCGTGGGCGCGCCGGTCAGCCTGGACGTGCTCGCCCCCACGTTGAGTGTGGGATTCGACCAAAGCGCCGTCACTGCCCTCGTCAGCAGCACCCTGCACTTCACCGACACATCCACTACAAACGGCCCGGCCATCGCTGCGTGGGCCTGGGACTTCGACGACGAGAGCACACCGGCCTTAACGCAAAACACCAGCCACACGTACACCACCGACGGCGTCTTCAACGTGCGCCTCACCATCACCGATACCTGCGGCTACACGGCGACGACAACCAGCGTGGTCACGATCACCGCGCCGGCATTGGTCGCCAGCTTCGTCCAGAGCACGGTCTTGGCCGAAATCGGCGCCACCGTCTACTTCACCGACACTTCCACAACCGACCTGCCGCCTATCGTCGCATGGACGTGGGACTTCGGCGATGACACGCCGCTCGTCTTCACCCAAAACGCCAGCCACGTCTACAACACCGAGGATACCTTCACCGTCACCCTCACCATCACCGACACACTCGGCTACAGCGACAGTTACCAATCCACTGTCCAGGTCGAAACCAGTCTGCAATACATCTTCCTGCCGCTCGTTTTGCGAAACTTCTGACGCCTTCACTAACGACCTGGCAACAAAAAAGCCCGACACCTGCGAGTGTCGGGCTTTTTTTGGTTCACCGCGCGTCGATCAGTCTTCCTCCTGGCGCGGCTCAAAGTCGAGCGAGACTGAATTGAGGCAGTAGCGCAAACCGGTCGGAGCAGGACCGTCGTCAAAGACGTGACCAAGATGCGCGCCACAGCGGCTACACGTCACTTCAGTCCGCACCATAAAGTGGCTGAAGTCTTTTGATTCGGACACCTGTTCCGGCCCAATCGGCGCGTAGAAACTCGGCCAACCGGTGCCGGAATCGAATTTGGTCTCCGAACTAAAAAGTTCCTGCCCGCACGCACCACAACGGTAAACGCCATCCTCTTTGTAGGCATAGTACTTGCCAGTGAACGCGCGCTCTGTACCCTTTTTGCGCATTACACGGTACTGCTCGTCCGTCAGAATCTCCCGCCACTCCGCATCACTCTTTGCGACCTTATCAGTCATGCCAGCTCCTTCTCACGCTTCCTTGCGTGTTGAAATTTTGAACGGCACGTACAGCGGGCAAAAACCGATAAAACTTGTTGCCACAAAAACCAGCGCCAGAATCCCCAGGATAATGGCAAGGGCACCCGAAATCACATTAGTGAAATACAAAATAGCAATGAGGATCGCAACAACCACACGCACAACCCGATCCACAGTTCCCATGTTCTTAACCATTACTTTCCTCCTTTACACTTTGAGCTTGGTAACATAATGTTGTTCAAATTTCGCCAGCTTGGGCGCGATGACAGCACGACAGTACGGCTGCTGCCGATTCTGCCGATAATACTCCTGATGATAATCCTCCGCCTGGTAAAATGCGTCGAAAGGCACTACCTCGGTGACAATCGGCGATTCCCACATATGTTCAGCCTCCAGTTCCGCGATCAAAGCTTCTGCCGTCGTTTTCTGCGCGTCCGAGTGATAGAAAATCACTGAGCGATACTGCGTGCCCACATCGGCGCCTTGACGATTCAACGTCGTCGGATCGTGAATATCGAAGAAGACCTCCAGGATTCCGCGGAACGTGATGATCTGCGGATCGAAAGTTATCTGTATCACTTCCGCGTGCCCGGTCATACCAGTACAAACCTGTTTATACGTCGGGTTTGGAACCGTCCCACCCGCATAGCCGGATTCGACATGCAACACGCCCTTCAACTTGTCGAAAACCGCCTCTAAGCACCAAAAACACCCACCACCTAGCGTGGCGACTTCTGCATTCACAGCTTGTGTCATTTCATCCTCCATTCATCCTCCATCAACAATGACCAGGAAATTCGCGAAGTACGACTTTCTTCCCTATATTTTAGCCTTTTTGAATCATCGTTTTAACCACAATAATATTATAGACGATTATCTTATTAAAGTCAAGGATACGTTCCACGAATTTGTAACCTCCATCATTCGCTTTATACTGCATATGCAGTGCATATACAACGTGACAGGGCTTCCCTGTGCAGAGCTTGCAGGAGCCAATAGGAGATATGAAGATGGCCGAGAAGATATTGGTGGTTGAGGACGAATTAGTGCTGCGGGAGACACTGACATATAACCTGGTCAAGCAGGGATATGAGGTCAGTGCAGCAGCGGATGGTCGGCAGGCAGTGGAAATGGCGCGGCAAACACCGCCGGATTTGATTCTTCTGGACATTATGTTGCCAAAATTGGATGGCTTTGAGGTGTGTCGACTGTTGCGCCAGGAACTGCACGCGCCGATCATCATGCTTACAGCACGCTCAGATGAGGTAGACAAAGTCGTGGGATTAGAAGTGGGGGCAGACGACTACCTGACCAAGCCGTTCAGCATGCGTGAGTTACTGGCACGCGTCAAGGCGCAGTTGCGACGCGTGCGGTTGTTACGCAAAGAGTTTGCCCCAGAGACACCGCCATCTACTCAGCAGATGCAGTTCGATGACTTAACGCTCGATCTGGACCGCCATGAGGCTTACCTGCACGGCGAGCCACTGGCTCTCAAACCAAAAGAATACGAGCTACTCGTCTATATGGCGCAGCACTGCGGGAAGACACTTTCTCGCGACCAGCTTTTGGAAGAGGTATGGGGTTGGGATTTCAGTGGTGGCAGCCGTACCGTAGATGTCCACATACGCTGGCTCCGCGAGAAACTGGAAGCCGATCCCGCCAATCCGGGGCGTCTCATCACAGTGCGCGGAGCAGGCTACCGGTTTGAGGGATAGAAGCGCAGCCGCCCACCGACGACAAGTTCTGCCGGTGGGCGGTTAGTTGTAACAACATCGACCTGATTTCTATCGCCTACAAAGAACTCCGATCCGGTAACGCCTCGAAATCCGGCACGTCCACTACGAAGACCTGCCCATAGCCCTGTGGATCGGCGGTGTAGACGACCTGCGTCCCCTCGGCGTTGAAACATGGGTGGATGTGGACACGCTGAATATGGAACGAGCCACGATGCCACGCCAGCACCTTCGGCCCCTCGAACTGTCCATCCTTGAAGCGCCAGAGCAGCAGATACGGGTCTTTCGCGTCCCCATCACCGATGACGAGATCGAGCATATAGCTATGGAAGTGCCAGCAGTGTCCCTCGAACGGCGCTTCGACCTGATCGGTGTTATCGTAGCGGATCGCGCCATAGACCGGACCGGCGGGCGTCCTACCGTGATACCCGATGTGCTCACCATCGCTCATCCAGTACTCGTGTCCAATCGCCTCGTCGGGTGCATTGGGACGAATCTGCCACACCTTGCCCGTGTCCAAATCGAGACCCCAGATACGGTTTTCAACCAGATTCCATGGTCCCTCGTGACAGAACGTGACGATGTTGGGCAATTTGGGCGAAGCGTTGAAGTGACCGAGCCAATAGTTCTCTTCAAAGACGACCTCCGGTTCGCCGCCGTCGATGGGGATTTTAACGATGATCGAGTGTGGATGCGCCTCCCACGTCTCACGGAAGCCGACGTAGCCGTGTCCCAGATCCACCATAAACTGGTCGGAAAGGTCTTGCGTGTATCCCGCACAGATGTACTTCCCGTCGGCGGTGGCGTTGGCGCTACCGCCCCGGTAGCCTTCCGGGCGCGTGTAGAGCGGGCGTGTCTCCAACGTCGCCAGATCGAGCGCCGTCAATACACCGCTTTGAGTGAAGTAGACTTCCTCGCGGGCGGGATTCTTACTCAGGCCACCGGGTTCGCCCAACGCCGGATCGAGGTCGGTGAGCTGCGTGATTGCGCCGCTTTCCAAATCGACGCCGAAGAGATTCGTCCTGTTCTCCCGGTCGGAATAAAAGACGATTTTGCGTCCGTTATCGTACCAGCAAGGATACGTGAAGTAGAAGTGGTTGCTGTGTCCCTTGTAATTCGTATACTGGCGTACCGTCGCCCCGCTGACCGGGTCCGTGTACACCGTCAACTCAGATTCCCAACGTGAACCAAGATTTAGCTTACCCATGTTTTTCCTCCAACAGTCGGTTTCATCTTGATGCATGATTTGTGAAAGGTCTATCACGTATCACACATCACGTATTAGTATGGATACTCGTACCAGTCCAACAACCCCAACGGCGTCGCCGCGCCTGCATAAAGGAGCAGGGACGTATATTTATCCGCAAAAGGACGGCCCCGGCCCTCGCCGTCGATGACCGCCCCGCTGTCATCGGCGTACTTCGGGCGCTCTCGCGCGCCGGTCTCCGGTCCAGCCGCTGCGAATTGTCGCGTAGCGATCTTGAGATACTTCTCATCGCCGGTGATGCGGTAAGCGTGCGTCAACGCTTCCAGCAGGTGATACGTGGGCGCCGTCCGTCGCAGCGACGGCAACTCCTTGTAGTAGGCCACGCCGTCCGGTCCCAGGCAGTGTTCCAGCAGGTCATCTACCGTAGCGACGATCAACGCCTTCAAACGCTCCGCCAGCTCGCCCTCCAGATCGATGAGCAGGTAGCGGGCGAAGGAGTTCGCGGTGAGGGAGATCATAAACGGCACGCGCGGCATACTGTGACTGGTGTACGGGGCCAACAACGCGCCGTAGCGGTCGAACCAGTCGAGGTACATCGACACCAGCTTGCGCGCCTCGTCGCGCCAGCGATCCTCGCCCGTGCCGAGCCATATCCCCACGAGCGCACGCAGCGCCCACCCGCCCTCACGCACCGACGTCTCGCCGGGCGTCTTCATGTGCGGGCGCTCCAGGTGACGCAGGATATTCTCCGCCACCGAACACGCCGCGTCGAGTGCCTCGCGCCGACCGGTGAAGAAGTAGTAGTCGAGCAACCCTTCCGTCCACTCGTGCGAGGGCGTGACCCCGCCGGTAACGTGATAGCGCGTGTGGATTTTCAGGCCGCCGTGGAGCAATGGATTGGGGTTATAGTGGCACAGATCTACATCGAGCCAATGCCGCGCCGAGACAAGCGCCGAATCGAGCACGCGGCGCTGACCCGTGAGGCCATAGTAGAGGGCGCAAGCGTGCGGGCGGTCGTACTCGTTGTTGACGAACACGCTGTGCCCCTGCCCGCGTCCCTGGTTGGTGTAGCCCGCGTCGGGCGCATCGCCGAAGTGGAACATCCCCAACGCTTTGGGCCGCCCATCGTGGATCCGGTTGAGGAAAGTAATCAGGCGATCGGGCAATTTCTCGGGGAAGAAGGTTTCGAGCCAGGGATTGTTCGCGCGGAACCATGCCCGTGACAGTGCGGGCCGGTCGGGCAGTTGGAATTGAAGGCTGCGCACGCTCCCCTCGACGAGAGGTGCATCCGGCGCGTGGAAGTGCAACTGGATGCGGTGCGTCTTCGCCATCCCCTGGATGACCAGGGCGGGCGGCGCATCATCGGGGTAAAGACTGCACACAATGCCGTCTTTCGCTACGCGAAGTTTCTTGGGAAAGTTTTGGTGCGCCTGATAGACGGAGAGCATCACCCCGCCGCTTTCGTCGCACCAATCGACCCAGAAGTCGCCGTAGAAGCTGTCGATGAAGTGCTCGTTGGCCTGATAGAGGATTGTCTCCGTCGTCAACGCCATCTCCAGCGGCGCGTCGTCCGATTCCTGAATCGCGGTACGATAGTAGCCTTGCCCCAGCGCGAGATGTGGAGACGCAACACGTGCTTCTGGTTGAAAAGTGAGTGTCAGACTTTCCAACGACAACTCCGGCGCTTCTTCCGCGTGGATGAACTGGTGCTCGACTTCGATGTAGGGCTTTCCGGCATAGGCCGTGATGCGCCCGCGAAAGTCGAGATACGGCGTGCCGTCAGTCTTGCGGTGCTTCCCCTTAACGAGAATGACTACGCGCAACGGGCCAGCCTCTTCGATTTCCAACTCCACAGGGCCGGAGGCCGTATCTATGGTCTGGCCGTCACAACACAGTGCGAAGCCCTTGAATGGCGTTGCATTCCACAACCGTTCACCGTTAAGCAGCACGTCACGCACCGGCAGGAATCCAGCGTTCGGCACGAGGAACGATAGCGGGCCGGTATCAACGTGAATACCGGCGGATGTCTCCATCACCGTCAAACCTGTCAAGTTTTCTGAAACCTGACAGGTCTCGTCAACATTGAACGTCAATGTCTTATCCCGATTGCCCGGCAAGTCCGGCTGGAAGTTCACGAGCAGCCACTTGACGCTGCCGTCGGGCCACGTCGCCAACACGCGGTTCTGGACTGATAATACCACGTCGCCATCGCGGATAATGAGATGTTGCGGATCGATCAACGTCCCCTCCGCGAAGGGTATACTCACCGTAACTGGTTCTGCTTTGCGATCAAACTGCGATATTTTTTCGAAGTACAGGGTATTCATTCATGCTCCTATAAAATGGTCAGCAGATTTAACGGATTCAGCGGATTTTCATTTTGAATCCGCTAAATCTGCTCAACCTGCTGATAAAAAAACTACTGCAAAGCTCCACGCGCGGCAACAGGCCAGACGACCTCCACTTTGCTGTTGCGTGCGCCGACGATCTGGTTGAACAGGTTGCTGACGACGCAACAGTGGTTGGGGATCACCGTCACGCGCTCACCAATATCCGGTTTGTGCGGGCAGCGTGAGAAGTCCACGTGCCCGTGCTCCTCCGACATCCCGTAGAAGCGCGCCTCCGGATATTCCAGGATCAGGCCGTAGCCTTCCAGGCCGGAAAGGTCTGACGAGAAGGTCTTGCTTCCGCCATCGAGGATGCCGCGGTCGGCGGTAGGACGGCTGACGACGGTGGTGATGACGGAGAATGCGATGTCCTCCATCGCCATCGCGCCGGACTCCAGCATGTGCCGGTCGCCGTAGACGTACGTGCCGGCGCGGTGCTCGGTCACTTCGGCGTGCGTATGCGCCTGCCACATCTCCGGCGACCCGCCGCCGCTGACGCAGTCCACGTTCACGCCTTCGGCTTTCAACAGCGCCTTCGTCTCGCGGACAAACGGATCGGTGCGCGCGTTGCTCGGATAGGTCATTAGCCCGCCAAAGCGCAGGCCGGGCGAGCGCGCGATGACCAGGGCCAGTTCGGCAGCCTCTGCCGGCGACTGCACGCCACAGCGTTGCAGGCCGCCGTCGAACTCCACCAGCACCGGCAAGATGATAGCGCCTTCCTGCGCCGCCGCCGAAAGCCCACGCACGGTGTGCGCCGAATCGGCGGTCACGCTGAGCGTCACCCGGCGTGCCAGGCGCACAAGCCGTTCCAACTTGGCCGCGCCGATGATGTTGTACGGCAGGAAGATGTCCTGGATACCGGCTGCCGCCATCGCCTCGGCCTCACCGATCTTTTGGCAGGTGATGCCGGTTGCGCCCGCGCGCAGTTGCATCCAGGCGATTTCGGGGATTTTGTGCGTCTTGATGTGCGGACGGTTGGCGAGGCCGTGTTCATCCAGGTAAAGCTGCAACCGGCGGATGTTGGCGGCAAGCCTGTCGAGATCGACGATGGCAACCGGGGTTTCCAATTGAGTGATGTCCATTGCGCCTCCAATGACAAACCACGAATCTACACTAATTTTCACAAATAGAAGAAAAATTGGTGTAGATTCGTGAAGATTCGTGGTTAAAATCGCTTACGCCTGAGGAACGACGGCGATGCAGTCGATCTCAACGTCGATGCCGCCGGGCAACTGCGCCTGCACGGTCGTCCGGGCGGGATACGGTTCAGTGACGTAGGTCTTGTACACCTCGTTCATCGCGGCGAAGTTCTTCATATCGGAGAGGAAGACGCCCACGCGCACGACGTTCGCCCACGAGGTGCCGGCGGCCTCCAGCAAGACGGTCAGGTTCTCGAAGACCTGCTTCGCCTGCGCAGCGACGTCGTCCTTGTCGAACGTCCCGGTCTTGGGGTCAATTGGCCCCTGCCCGGAGATGAAGACCAGCGGCCCATCGGCCACAATCGCCTGAGAATACGGACCGACAGGTTTGGCCCCTTTTTCGGTGAAGATTTGTTTACGCATCGTAAGACCTCCTGATGTTAGGTTTTTGTCAACGGATTGAACGGATGAAACGGATTTTATTTTGGAATGAGCAACTCCGGCGCATCGCTGCAGATCGCATCCACGCCGAGTTGGCGTAGGGCGGCGATTTGTTCCGGGCGCTCCTCGTGCCAGCAGACGATGCCCAAGTTGGCCTCACGCACGCGGGAGACCCACTCCGGGGTCAACAGCGCGCTCGGATTGGGGAAACGCTCCCAACAGGGATGCACAAATGTCGCCTTGACGGACTGTGCCAGCTTGACGGCATCCACAGAGGGCGCATTGAACAGGATCGAGGTCATCAACCTCGGCTCGATGTCCTTCACCGTCGCCAGCCAGTCCGGGCGGAAAGATGCGAGAATACAGTGCCCACCAACTTTCTCGTCACGCAGCGTCTTGATCACGGCTTCGATAGCCCCGCCGCCCTTGATTTCGATGTACGCGCCGATGTTCTCTTCGATGCAGACTTTCAGCGCCTCGGCGAAGGTGGGGATGCGCTCGCCCTGCCCCAGGTCAATCGCGCGCAGTTGCGCCAACGTGCTGCGCTGGATAGGCCACGCGCGCCCGCCACCGTCGATGAGATGCGCATCGTGCGCCAGGACGACATGGCCATCGGCGGTGCGCTGTACATCAATCTCGACCATGTCCGCACCCAGCGTTGCCGCCGTGCGGATAGCGAGCAACGTGTTATCCGGCGCGTGCGCTCTCGCGCCGCGATGCCCCACACGCAGGAAGCGGTAGTCCGAGGGCGGGATCTCCCGCGCCAGTTGGTCGAGAATCGCGTTGATCCGGCCCGGCATCCAGTCGCGCAGCGCCTCCCAGGGGACGAGCATCTCCGGAGTGATCGGGAAGATCAGAGAGAAATCCCAACTCGGCTCGAAGGCACGCCGCGCGAGGTAGGTATGGACCAGGCGCGTCTTGAGCGGCGTCGGCTTGACGTGGCCTTTGATGTACTCCGCCAGCAGCACGCCCCCCACCCCTGCCAGATCGCGCGTTTCCGAGCGTTTGAACTCCGCACGGCGCTCCTTGAACCACGCGGGCGCCGGCGCGAAGGCGTGCTTCCCAGGTTCGCTGTAGACGGCGAAATGGTCGCCATCTAACGCCAGTTGCCCTTCGTGGCGCATATCGTGATGATCGCCGTGCCAGCTTGCTTCGACGCGCACCACGCGGCCATCGGCACTCACGTAGACCCAGATATGCTCCAACTCGTACAAGTGGCCGATGTCCCAATCCCACCAGATTGCGTACTCGATGGCGAATTCAGCACGCGGGGCGGCGCCCGGTGGCGCGAGATCGATCTTGCGTCCCTGGCGAAACGAGGGCGATTCGCCGGTCTCGCGGAAAATCGTGTAGCCTGCCGCCAGCGGCAGGAACGGCTCGCGGGCATCAAAACGCAGAATCGGTGCATAACGGGCGGCAAGGGTATGGCCGGCGTCTTGGACACCGCGAAACAGTGCGTCATCCATGGCTTTGCTTCTCTAGCAACGCAGCATATTCTGACGCACTGAACGCTTTGAACGGACCGTCACCACGCGCGCGCTTGGCCTGTCGCTTAAGACGTTCGCGCGTAGTGAGTTCCCCAGTCACGATAAACCCGGCGATCAAAACCACCAGGGCCAATGCGAACATCCAGTCGATATGCTGGCGTATCGAGATAGCCAACAGAACAATTGTGGTAACGACGGTCAGCCCAATACCCGCCCACATGACAATTTTGTCCCACAGCGTTTGGCACGCAGAGCAGAGAAAGTAATTGTGCTCCATAAACTCGCCATAGGTCGTCGTCACATCGACCTCTCTGCCACCGCCGTAGGTCATGCGCTCTGCACTTCTTTCCTCTTTCAAAATCTTCGCGGTATAGAGCTTCTTTTCTTCACCTACCGGTTTGTCTTGATTACAGATTTGACAAGTCGCCATCATGCCCTCCTTGAAACAGAATCTACAGGATATGGAAATTCAAGATACAGCTACACTTCTTCCTCAAACTTCAGCCGCATCGCCTGCTCACCGTAACCGATGTACATCGATTTCACAGGGAAATTTGCCACGCAGTAGGGATTCTCGTAGTGCTGGAAGCCGGTGATCGGCTCCGCTTCACCGTTGCGCAGCAACGGGCCTTCCCAGCCGAAGACCAGGGTGTCGCCACGCAGGGTGTTCGCCTGGACGGAAAGGCCGTCGAAGGCGATATCGAGCGCGAGAATTTTCTCCTGGAACGCCGTGAAATCACCATCGAGCGCAGCGCGGCCCAGGTGGCACAACCAGATATTTTGCGAACCGTAAGAACGTAGCTCGCGGTGCGCGGTCACTCCGGAAGTCATCAAGGTCAGACCCTGCGACGCGGTGAGGGCCAGGTAACCGCTTCCCTTGCGTGCAAAAGCCCACGTGCGTCCGTGCGCATCCTCACGCAGCGTGCCATCGTCGAAGGCCTGGATGGGGAAGTAGGCGTGTGTGAAGCCCATCCAGTCGTCGTCCGGCAGCTTGTGAGCCGCGATGAGCACGTCCTTCCACTGGGCCACGCGCGGCAGGATGACGTTCCCATGCCAGAAGTTCGGGCGGTGTGAACCCTCTTCGCTCATGCACGGCGGATGCGTGACAAAGACGACCGCCGCGGGCCCAAACGTGGCCTGCCAGATGTGCTGCTGGAATCCCTTCTCACCAGGATGATAATCCTGCGCCGAGCAGAGCATATAATCCGGCGTCTTGTAGGTCACCTTGTTGACCTCATCACCGAGTGAGCCGGAGGCCTGCCAAAGCGCTGTGTCACCCACGTGACGCTCGCGGCTCCACATTTCCTCGGGCAGGTCGGCGGCGATGTTCGCGATGATAGCGGGCAGCTCATAATTCTCCATGCACGCCACGCTGACCGTGCCCATAATGCGGGTGTTGAACACCCCCATCCCCCACAACACATTGGTGATGCCCGACGTCCCTTCCAGGTATCCACCTTTGATGAGCGGAGCATACGTCCGCCCGTGTGTCGAGCCGAAGACGCCCTTGTACGAGTTCACGGCGATGGTAAACAACATCTTATCCATCAGTACGTTCGCCATCTCCCAGACGGGTTCCGAGTCGGCCAAATCGATTAAGTGCGAGAGCGCCAGGATGTCTTCCTCGAAGTAGCAGTTGGAATCCCATTCCTTGAAGCCATGCACACCACGCTCGTGCAGCCATTCCAGCGCTAATCGCTCGCCCTTTTCCCGGTGCCAGTGCCCGTTCTGCCCGGAATTGGTGAAGATACGGTCGGGATAAAGTTGCCCGGCCAAGATCTCTGCCGTGTGGAAGAGGATGCTGTGATTTTCGGTGGTGTAGCACATCGCATCGACGCCCGGTTCGTCGTGCCAATATTTGAAGTTGAGGATACAGTCTTCGATGGGTTGCTCGAGTTCTTGCGGGAACTGCGGATCGTCCCCAAAACGGTACACCATCCCCAAAAGGCCGACCAGATAGAAATCGCTGCAATCCTTGCGCCGGTTGATGCCATCGATGGTTTCCAGAATCACCTTGACATCCAGGTGCGCTCCCCAACCCACCGCTATTTTTGCAATCTCGGAGAAAAAGGTTGGTCTGCCAACCTCGTTGGCTTCCAATCGCGCCGCTGCGACCAAGCCTTCCTGGCGGCGTTTATTGTAGGTTCCGTAAGGTTCTTCGTGGTATCGATTGAGACCAAGCCCTGTCACGGTGAGCGTGCGGGTGATGCGCATGTTGCCCTCGTAATACTCGGGCGGCTGCGGCATCAACTTCAGGTGAAAGGTGCTTGTGGGAAACTCGTAGACTTTGCCAAGCGATTTGCGTTTACCGCCCTTTGCATCCACCTTCCCCTCGGCGTAAATACGTCCACCGGGCGTTTGGAGGCGGATGGCGAGGCTCGCTGACTTCGGCATACCAAGCGGCCACCGTATGACGAGTTCCGCGTCGTGGTCGAACACGTCTTGCGTGAGGTAAGCGGCCTCAAAGACTTCCTCAAGGGTGTTACGGCGCTCCACGGGATCGATCGTCGTAGGCAAATATACCACGTAGTCGGCATCGGCGACCGGTGTGAGGCGCAGCGCCATCACGAAGGGGCACGCGCGTGCGGCAACGGCTTCGAGGCGCACGAGGATGCGGTTACGGCCCTCGCTGAGGTGCGCGGTAAACGTGACGCTATGCGGGGGTTGGTGATGGAAGTGTTCGTGGCGATGGATGTGCGAGAATCCTCGCGCCTCATCGTTGAGCCACACATCCGCCGGCCCGTTGGTCGTCAGCACGAATGTGACGTCGCACGCCGTCTGGCTTTCGACTTCGGTGTAGGCCCACGCGCGTAGATAGGTCGTGAGGTGTTGAAAGGTCGTGAGATCGACAAAGTGGTCGTCCAGGCAACGAACGTAACGCCACTGGCCCTCGAAGCCCTCCATCTCAACGACACCATCGGTCAAAGGACCGGGTTCGACCGGCTGCTCGGTGACGCCGTGCTCCGCCGTGTAGAAGTGGCGCGCGATCTGTAGCTTGTAATCCGGGCCGGTGAACCGCTCCAGATCAGCGACCTGAATAGCCTGCGGCCCGAGGACGAGCCAGTTGTGAATGTAACCGTCGTGAAGATCGTAACGCACGTAAGAAATCGACATAGGAAAAAACTCCTTGTGAAAATAGTTTGGTAATCGTTAGTCTAATAGTCACTGGTCTGATAGTCAAAGGGAGACAGGACACAGAAATTCGTCCGCATCGAACCCCGCCGGTTTGCAAATGACAAGCTCTACATCATCATAACCCAACGCGGCGATATGCGCAAGGTTGCACGCTAACCCGCCAGGAACGTAGCTGCCGCCACCTACTGATTGAACCAGATGTCGTACGTTTCGTCGCCGTAGCGCAACGTCATCTCGCCGGAACCGAAGGCGCTGGTCGCCCACGGGCTATCGACGAGCGGATAGCCGTGCAACTTGAGCGGCTCGCCACCAACGGCCGGGGCGACGTCCCATCCCGTCACAAATTCGCCGATGGAAGGCGAGTGATAGACTAGCGCATCTTCAAGGTCTTCGATTTCCGCCTTCGTCAAGGCCGCCACAAACGCCTCGAACGATCCCCAGTCCGCCGCGCGGCCACATTCAACGAGCCACGTGTTCTCCCGCGCGCGGCAGACGAGTTCGCGCCCGGCATACTGTCCGAAGTCGCCGACCTCGAAGCCATTCTGCGAATAGATGGCGGCGTACCCCTGCCCCACCCGCGCGAAAGCCCACTTGCCGTCGAAACGCACCTCGTCGAAGCGCGCTTGCTCGAAGAAACAGTGCGTCATCCACGCAAACGGCGACGCCAACCGCCACGTCAGCGCCATCACGTTGCGATGGTGCACGACGCGCGGCAGCGTGATGTGCCCGGACCAGTAATCGGGGCGCAGGCCGGAACCTTCGCCGCAGGTCAACGGAGCAGACCAAAAGATCACCGCCTGCTGCTCGCCATCTTTGCGGCCCAACGTCACCTGGCCCACATGGGTCGAGGACTCGTACTCACCTTTGCGATGGTCCTGCAAACCGGAGAGCAAGTAGTCGGGCGTACGGTAGACGCAGAAATCAGCGTGTGGGGCTGTGCCGCGCAAGATTCCATGCCGCTGCCGTGATTCGACCACGGCCTGGTCATCGGTTGCGATGCCGGCCAGAAGTTTGGGCAAATGGTAGACGCTGGTCGCCACCGAGACCGGCGACATCCCGCTGCTACCTTTGCTCAACGCGCCCGTGCCGTAGAGCAGCCAGCACGTCGGCGAGGTGCCCTCGAAATCGGGGTACTTGAGGTTGATGCCATAGCTGCGCCCGTGCGTCGTCCCGAAGACGCCGTGGAGCGTATCCGCCGCCAGGATGAAGAACATCGCGTCGAGCACTGCACCCGCCATCTGCCGAAGCTTGTAGTCCTCGTAGATGGCGAAGTCGTAGACGTTGATCAACGGTGCGATGTTGACCGGAAAATACGAGTTCGAGTGCCACTCGTCGAAGCCGAAGCGCCCGCGCTGGCGCAACCATTCGGTGATGTAGGTCCGCCCCTTCGTCGCGTGATAGAGGCCACGCTGGCGGCTGTTGGTGAATTCCTCCGTCGGGAACAGTTGCCCCGCCAGCCACTCCGCCACGTGGAACAGCAGCCGGTGATTCTCCGATCCCATGTACATCACCGTGTCGCCCGGTTCGTCTACCCAATACTTGAAGCCGAGGACGGTGTCCTTCATCAGCGCGTTGATCTGCGGGCTGAGGCGCCGGTGCTCGCGCTCCCAGACCATGATCCGCAGCAAGCCCTGAATGACGAAATCGGCACAGTCCTTGCGGGCAGCGATGAATTCGCACGTCTCACGGATGTTATCCTCATCCACTTCTGGAACCTCTGGGTTTGGTAAACCCGAAGGGTCTTTGTAGCGCAAAGCATAGCGCGCCACCTGGTTCCAAATTCCCCACGCCGAACGGCGCTCCTCGTTCGTGGCGTAGTGCTCCAACACCAGACGACGGCGCACGTCCAGGCTCTCGTAACCGGCAGGCGCTTCGGCCGGGGTAACTTTCTTGATGTCGAACGTGACCGACGTCAGCGGTCGCTCTTGCGGCATCCACGTGGCGACCAGTTGATAATTGCCGTCCGCAAGGGCGGTCCCATCGCACAGGGCAACAAATCCAGCATCGTTCGCCGATGTCTCACGGAGCAGTTCGCCCTTTTCGGAGAGCAGGCTGACATGAATCACGCTTGCCGGAGCCACGTCGAAATGCACGCCGATGCTGTGATGCGGGTAGAAGAGATCGCGGTCCAGGCGCAGGCCACCCACCTCCGCTTCGATGCGCGCGCGCACATCCGGCGACATACCACCCGGCAGCGGCGTGCGGGCGTCTAGGTCACCATCGAGCACTTCCAGACGGCACCCTACCCGCGCCATGCGACCCAAGCGGAACAGTGCCACGGTGACGACGTTCTCGCCGGCATCCAGGGCAGCCGCGAAGGTATAGGCGTGGAACCCGTGCTCGCGCGTGGGCGACTGCTCGTACGTGTCGTACACTACCGCGCCGTTGATCGCCACGATCACACGTTGTGTGGTATCGAAGAACAAGCGCCACTGCCGCACCCCCGGTTGCTCCGGCATGATGCACGTGGTCAGAAATGCCGCGCCCAGGTGATTGGCAATGTTGTACGTTCCCCACGAGAGGTACTCCTCCGGACGGCGCACCAAACTCCACCGGCCCGTTTGCCCGCGGAAAGACGCAGCTTCACTTTCAGATGGCATGGACGTGAGCACTGCCCGCGCCTCGGCGACGATGTCATCCATCGCGGTACGCCCGACGGTTGCGCCGGCTTTCTCGAAAAGCGTCAGGCCCTGCACCTGCGCGGAAAGGTCTTCGTAAAACGGCCCTAAAATTAGCCAGGGCTTTACAATCTCCCCGGCGTGGACATTGGATCGCAAAGCTTGTTCGGCAGACATAGATAACCTCCTGAATGCTATATTAAGCATCTATCCAAAAATTCAATTGCGCCTAAAGG
>JBNGDO010000115.1:0-6108 GCA_049975385.1 Anaerolineae bacterium
ACGAACCGGTCTGGTTGCATTGGAGTGATATCCCCGATACGTTTCCTGTGCCGGGTTGGCGGGCGGAGCAAAGCTCAACGGCCTGGCGCTCGGTCTCGCGGCTGTTATGCTATGTTTTGTTGTCGCTTACCGTTATCGAAGGCGGGACGCGAAACGCTGGCGGGTGGCCTTCCTGGCGGCACTCCTGGGGGTGGCGATTACGGTGGGCGTCTTTATCCTTGTCAACCCGTTTCTCTACTCACAACCGCTGCTCCGCACCGTCGCGATGCTGCTATTCCGCGCCTGGGAAATGACCGATCAAGCTACGAATCCTCAATGGCGTATCTCCGATCTCTCCGCTCGGATGCGTATCCTTCCGCTACGAATTTTTCGCGACTATCCTGCCGTGCATATCGAGTTCTTCAATGAACTGCTGGCCGCGCTTGGCCTCTACGTGCTTGCACGAGCTGGATGGCGATGGCTGGCGGATAAGAGGAGTGCAGCTATCAGCACAACGGCAAACACGGGAACCGGCGTGGCCATTTTGATCGTCGGCGCTGTGACTGCACTCCCCCCTTTGCTCACTCCCTTGGACTGGGATCGCTATTACATGTATCCCGTCCTCTTCGTCTCTGTGAGTGTGGCCGTGGGGGTGGGATGGTTTGCGGGCCAATCGCGACGCCTTGTCGCCTTGTTTGCCGAGCCGTAACGACGTTTGCGTGTTTCCTTTGCTTGGATTAGAATACCCTTCGTGCGTTTAAACGTTTCAATATTCTTGCATTCAAAAATTTAGACTTTCAAACTGGGATCTTTTCAAGGAGGCTTATCACGCATGTCGATTACTCACAATTTACGAGACCGTTATCAGAACTTCGACGTCGCCATCTACTGCACCGCGTACGATGTGCAGAAAATGGCCGATCTGGCCTGGCTGGAGCAGCGCTTCGACGTCATCAGCCGGTACATCAAAGTGAACAAGGTGTATCTGGAGACGCACCGCGATGAGAACATTGCACCGGAGGCGACGATAGTGCAGGCAAAGCAGTTTTTCGCCGACCGCGGTGTGCAGACGTCCGGCGGGATCACGTACACAGTCAACGAGCGCAACCGCTTCCAGACCTATTGTTACACCGACCCGCAGGACCGGCAGAAGGTCAAAGAGATCGCCGAATACACCGCCAGCCTGTTCGACGCGTTCATCCTCGACGATTTCTTCTTCACCAACTGCAAGTGTCCGCAGTGTATCGCCGCCAAAGGCGACCGGGGCTGGACCGAGTTCCGTCTGGCGCAGATGACGGAGGCCGCGCAAAATCTCGTCATCGGGCCGGCGAAAGCCATCAATTCGAATGTTAAGGTCACCATCAAATACCCTAACTGGTACGAGCATTTCCAGGGTCTCGGCTTCAACCTGGAAACAGAACCACCGCTATTTGATAGCATCTACACAGGCACGGAGACTCGCGATCCGGTGCGCAGCAATCAGCACTTGCAGGCCTATCAGGGTTATTCGATTGTGCGCTATTTCGAAAACATCAAGCCGGGCCACAACGATGGCGGCTGGGTCGATCCGTTCGGATCATTTTTCCTCGATCGCTACGCAGAACAGCTCTGGCTGACGCTGTTCGCCAAGGCGCCGGAGGTCACGCTCTTCCACTTCGGCCAGTTCGAGCGGCCGATTGATGCAACCCAGCGCGCGCCGTGGCAGGGGGCCACCGTGGACGGTGGTGGAAGTAGCTTCGACTTCGACGCAATGCTGGTGCCGTGGCTCCAGGACGACGGAAGCTGGCCGGAGCAAACCTCACTGGCTATGGCCGCCGGGTACGCCTTCGCGCAGATCGATCCGGTGATCGCCGAACTCGGCGAGCCGGTCGGCGTTGCGAGCTACAAGCCGTTTCACTCCACCGGCGAGGATTTCCTGCACAGCTACCTGGGCATGCTCGGCATTCCCATCGACTTGCGCCCGGAGTTCCCCGCCGACGAGCCGTTGATCCTGCTGACCGAAGCGGCCAAGTTCGACCCGGACATTGTGGCGAAGATCAAAGGCCAACTCATAGATGGTAAGACCGTAGTCGTCACCTCTGGGCTGTTCGAGGCGCTCCAGGATAGGGGCATACGCGACATCGTCGAGTTGACCGTCACCGACCGCAAGGCCAGTGTCCAGGATTTTCTCATTGGCTGGTTCGGCCTGCATCACGCGAAATTCCCCATCCTCATCCCGCACATCGACTACCTGACCAACGATTCCTGGGAGGAGATTTCAGGCCTGACCAATACGACCGGTCATCCCTTCTTGCACTCCGCATCCTACGCTAACGGCGTGCTCTACGTCCTTACCATCCCCGATAACTTCGACGATCTGTACAAATTGCCGCCGGAAGTGCTTGAGCGAATCCGCGAATTGCTGCTGCGCGATCTCTACGTCCGCGTGGATGGCCCGGCGAAAGTGATGCTCTTCGTTTATGACAGCGATACGTTCATCGTTGAATCTATTCTGCCGGAAGCTGCCGAGGTGCGCATCGTCACCGACAGCGCCGTTACGGCGTTGCGCGACGTGATGACCGGCGAGGTTCTCGGCGAGGCGGAGGAAGTCCTGGATTGGCGCAAGCAAAGCACGGGCAAGCATAGCTTCGCCGCGACGCTCAAGCCGCGCTCGTACCGCGTCTTCCGGCTGGGGAAGTGATTCACCGCGGAGGACGCAGAGGGCGCTGAGATTGACAAAAAATTCTCGGCGCTCTCTGCGAACTCCGCGGTAAAAATGAAAATTTGCCATTTCCTATGGAGGAACTGATACCTGATATGGATAAAACGTACACCTTTTCGGAGTTGCGCATCCGCGATCCGTTTATCGTTCCCGACGAGTCCACGCAGACGTACTACCTGGTCGCATCGCTGCCTGCTGGCGAGGAGGGGCGGCCCGCCGTGGGTCTCTACGCCAGCCGCGACATGGAGACGTGGACCGGCCCGACCATGGTCTTCGAGACGCCCGCCGATTTCTGGGCGCAAGGGCCGATCTGGGCGCCGGAATTGCACCTGTACGAGGGCAAGTATTACCTTTTCGTCACCTTCAATACCGACGATCCCCTGCCCGAGGGCGCGCCGCTGCCGGAGGGCGAATTGCCGCCCTGGTGGTCTAAACTGGTGAAGCGCGGCTCGCAGGTACTCGTCGCCGATTCGCTCTTTGGGCCATACCGCCCCTTCCGCAACGCCGCGCACACGCCGCCCGAGCTGATGATCCTCGACGGCACGCTCTGGGTGGAGGGCGGCGTCCCGTACATGGTCTACTGCCACGAATGGGTGCAAATCCGCGACGGCACGATTGACCTGGTGCGCCTTACCACCGACCTCTCGGCTATCGAAGGCGAACCGGTCACGCTCTTCAAGGGCAGCGACGCGGCCTGGGCGCGCCCGGGGATGGAACGCTACGTCACCGACGGGCCGTTCATCTACCGGATGCCGAGCGGCAAGCTGCTGATGTTGTGGGCGACCCTGGGCTGGTTTGGGTATACGCAGTTGATGGCAATTTCCGAGTCTGGCAGCATCCATGGGCCGTGGACGCAGCACCAGCGCCCGCTCTTTATGGATGACGGTGGGCACGGCATGATCTTCCACCGCTTCGACGGCGCGCCGATGCTGACCTTACATCATCCCAACCACCAACCGCACGAACGTCCGCTCATCTTCGAGCTGGAACCCGACGGCGATGCCTTCGCCATTGTGCGAAAACCACCCAGCGGTTACCCGTTCGCCGACCCCGACCTGCCGGCGGAAGAGCGCATCGACAACCTTCTGTCGCTGATGACGGTCGGCGAGAAGATCAACTGCCTGGGGACGATCCCCAACGTGCCGCGCCTGAGCGTCTGGGGGACGGGCCACGTCGAGGGGCTGCACGGGCTGGCCATGGGCGGGCCGGGCGGTTGGGGCCGTCCGTCGCCCGTGCCGACGACGCAGTTCCCGCAGGCGATTGGCCTCGGCGAGACGTGGGACCCCGATCTCGTGCAACAAGCTGCCGCCGTCGAGGGCTACGAAACGCGCTATATGGTGCAGAGCAAGCGCTTCCGGCGCGGTGGCCTGGTCGTGCGCGCGCCCAATGCCGACCTGGGCCGCGACATCCGCTGGGGCCGCACCGAGGAATGCTATGGCGAGGACGCTTTCCTCAACGGGACGCTGGTGACGGCCTTCGTGAAGGGCCTGCAAGGCGACCATCCCCGCTACTGGCAGACCGCGTCGCTGCTCAAGCACTTCTTCGCCAACAGCAATGAGGACGAGCGCTTCGAATCGTCGTCCGATTTCGACCAGCGCCTTTTCCGCGAATACTACTCCGTCCCCTTCCGCATGGGCATCATGGACGGCGGCGCGCGGGCGTACATGGCGGCTTACAACGCCTACAACGGCATCCCCTGCACCGTACACCCGATCCTCAAGGAAATTACGGTGAACGAGTGGGGGCAGGACGGCATCATCTGCACAGACGGTGGCGCGTTCACGTTGTTGATGACGGGCCATCACTACTATCCTGACCTGGAGATGGCGGCGGCAGCGGTCGTCAAATCGGGCATCAACCAATTCCTCGACCGCTACCGCGAGAGCGTCCACGCCGCCGTCGAGCACGGTTGGCTGGCCGAGGCCGATCTCGACGCGGTGCTGCGCGGCGTTTTCCGGGTGATGATCAAACTCGGCCTGTTCGACCCGCCCGGCCTGGTGCCGTACAGCACGATTGGCAGCGAACCCGAACTCCCCTGGGAAAGCGAAAAGCACAAGGCGCTCGCCCGGCTGGTGACGCAAAAGTCCATCGTTCTGCTGAAGAATGAAGGCAAGCTGCTGCCGCTGGACAAAAGCGCGCTTAAGACCATCGCCGTTATCGGTCGCCGCGCCGACGAGGTGCTGCTGGACTGGTATAGCGGCGATCCGCCCTACGCCGTGACCGCGCTGGCCGGCATCCGCGCCAGGGTGGGCGACGCCGTGCGCGTGATTTACGCCAAGGACAACATCGATGACGCCGCCGTCGAGGCCGCACGCGAGGCTGACGTGGTCATCCTCTGCGTCGGCAACCATCCCACCGGCGACGCGGGGTGGGCCGAGTGCCCCACACCGAGCGATGGCAAGGAGGCCGTGGATCGTCGCGCCATCGCGTTGGAACAGGAGGAACTGATCAAGCAGGTCTACCGCGCCAACCCGAATACCGTCGTCGTCCTCATCAGCAGCTTCCCCTTCGCCATTGTGTGGACGCAGCGCCACGTGCCCGCCATCGTCCACATGACGCACAACAGCCAGGAGTTGGGCAACGCGCTGGCCGACGTACTCTTTGGCGACGTCAACCCCGGTGGGCGGTTGGTGCAGACGTGGCCGCACAGCATCGAGCAGCTGCCGCCGCGCCTGGATTACGATCTCCGCAACGGGCGAACGTACATGTATTTCAAGGGTGAACCGCTTTACCCGTTCGGCTTTGGCTTGAGCTACACCACCTTCGCCTACAGCAACTTGCGCCTGAGCGCCGATCATCTTACGTCGGATGG
Source organism: Anaerolineae bacterium (assembly GCA_049975385.1). Lineage (GTDB taxonomy): Bacteria > Chloroflexota > Anaerolineae > B4-G1 > SLSP01 > DSWT01. The sequence goes on from JBNGDO010000115.1 coordinate 5,493, forward strand.
TGTACTGACCGTCAGCCTCGACGTGACCAACACCGGCGACCGCGCGGGCGATGAGGTGGTGCAGCTCTACGTAAAGCACCTACGTTCGGCGGTGGAGCGGCCCAAAAAGGAGCTGAAGGGCTTCAAGCGCATCACGTTGCAACCTGGCGAGACGCAGACTGTGCACATCCCCCTCGAGGCCGAGTCGCTCGCCTACTGGGAGACCGAACGCCAGCGCTGGGTTGTGGAGATTGGGGCTGTGCAGATCATACTCGGCAGCTCCTCGGCGGAAACGCGCCTGGATGCAACGGTACAGGTTGGTTAGCAAGATTTGTAACCGCGAACCGCGCGAATTTTCGTTAAGGTTTTTGTCCCATTTGTGTAGCTCGCGTGATTCGTGGTTTCTGACTTTCTTGGAGGCTTGAGTGACTGGAACAGAGCATCCCATTGACCGCCGCGCCCTGGTGACGCGGCACAACGTCGTCCTTGAACGCCCTGATCCGTTGACGCCGCTCAGCGTGGGCAATGGCGAATTCGCCTTTACCGCCGATATCACCGGATTGCAGACCTTCCCTGATTATCACGCGCAAGGAATGTCCCTGGGAACGCACGCGCAGTGGGGATGGCACAGCCTGCC
>JBNGDO010000115.1:6208-17097 GCA_049975385.1 Anaerolineae bacterium
TTCCCCTACGGCGCCGACGAATGGGGCAACGCCGCCGACTGGAGGCAGCCGGATCGCCACCAGACGCAGGCCGTTATCGACAATAACCGGGCTGACTTCACTCGCATTCTCGACGCCGACCTCTACTATGCCCGGCTCGCGTGCTCGCGCGCGGGGTGTGTACAAGCCGTCTCCGCCCACGCGTACGAAATCCGGCAAACCGGCGGCGGCTCGCTAGACATCGTGCTGGCCTTTGCGCCGGAGCCGGTTGCCGGCCCCCTGCCCGATTTCGGCGCGACGCGTGGGGCGGCGGCTTGCCATTGGGAGGCTTTCTGGGAGAGCGGTGGCGCGCTCGACTTCTCCGCGTGCACCGATCATCGCGCCGGTGAGTTGGAGCGCCGGGTGGTGCTCTCGCAATACCTGACCGCCATCCACTGCGCCGGTTCCATACCGCCGCAAGAAACTGGGTTGGTCTGCAACAGTTGGTTCGGCAAGCCGCACCTGGAGATGCACTGGTGGCACGCCGTCCATTTCGCGCTGTGGGATCGCCTGCCGCTGCTGGAACGCAGCCTGCCGTGGTACGAGCGCGTTCTTCCTCTGGCGCAGGAAACCGCCGCGCGGCAGGGCTATCGTGGCGCGCGGTGGCCCAAAATGGTCGGCCCCGAGGGACGGGACAGCCCCAGCGAGGTCGGCATTTTCCTGATCTGGCAACAGCCGCATCCCATCTACTACGCCGAATTGTGCTACCGGGCGCGTCCGCACCGGGAAACGTTGGAACAGTACCGGGAGATCGTCTTCGAGACCGCCGACTTTATGGCTTCTTATCCGGTATGGGATAAGGATGGGCAGCGCTATGTCCTCGGCCCGGTGCTGATCCCGGCGCAGGAGAGCTACGGTCGGAACCGGGAGCACACTCTGAATCCGACCTTCGAGCTGGTCTACTGGTACTGGGCACTGGATGTGGCCCAGCGGTGGCGCGAGCGACTCGGTATGGCGCGCCATCCACAGTGGGAGCGTGTGCTGCGAGGCCTTGCGCGGCCCACCATTCGCGATGGCGTCTACGCAGCCATCGAAACGCCGCCGTATACCATCCCCCGCGATCACCCTTCGATGCTGGCGGCGCTCGGTGTGCTTCCGCAGACGCCATTCATCGATCCGGCGGTGATGGAGCGGACGCTCGATCGCGTGCTGCGCATCTGGGACTGGCCGACGACCTGGGGCTGGGACTATCCCATGCTGGCGATGACGGCGGCGCGCCTGGGCCGCCCGGAGCCGGCGGTGGATGCGCTGTTCCTCGACTCGCCCAAAAACCGCTATCTGGCGAACGGTCACAACTACCAGGACGCGCGACTGCCGCTCTACCTGCCCGGCAACGGTGGTCTCCTTGCGGCGGTGGCGATGATGGCCGCCGGTTGGGATGGCGCACCTGACCGCCCGGCGCCTGGTTTCCCCGATAACGGCGCGTGGGCGGTGCGTTACGAGGGATTGCGCCGGATGCCATAGTGTCAACGGATTTTTTTGATTGGAGATTGAGAGATTGAAGATTGGTTGATTCACTGATTCTTCCATTCGCTGATTCTCTCATTCGCTGATTCTCTTATTCGCTGATTCTCTGACTTACCAGGAGGTGACATGAAACTTTTCCGATCTGCCAACAAAAAGCAAGCGCCTGCTGTGGAGCGCGATTGTTATCATTGCGACCACTTCTCGACCGGTCATCTCGACCGGGGCGCGAACTGGATGCAGTGTGACAAAGGCCATCGTCTGGTTGACGATGCGGCGCTAGCCGTCGAACATCACCTCAATTACGACCCGGACGGAGAGGTCGTGAGACTGACGCAAGATGGCTGGGCTGTCAAGGCCGGAACCGGCGAGCCGATGCTTGGTCGCACAGATTGCCCGGATTGGAAGCGCAAGGGCTTCCGGCTTGATATAGGGAATCCTGAATATGACTGAACTACCCAAAATCACACAAACGATGATCCAACAGGCGACCACGGCGCAGTCCTTTGCCCGTGGCGAGGATTACTATGCAACAGGCGCTGTCTTGGAACTCGTCCGGCGCGGCGACACGCTGTACGCCGAGGTGGCAGGTAGTGCCTATGAACCATACCGGATCGAAATCACTTTTACTGAGACCGGCGTCAATTCTGCCTTTTGCACGTGCCCCTACGACTGGGGCGGCTGGTGCAAACACATTGTCGCCGTGCTGCTGGCGGCTGCCGATGCGCCGGATACGGTCGAGGCGCGCCCCACGGTCGATGTGTTGATCGAGGCGCTGGATGCGGCGCAGTTGCGGGCCGTTGTGCAGGCTCTGGTGGCGCGTCACCCTGAGCTTATCCACGAAGTCGAAAGCTGCGTCGCAGTACAAGCGTCGGAATCCGCGCCGTCCGGTGCTCCGCCGTCATCGCCCGCTGCCCTGCCGCCGCGCCCAGCCGTGATAGACCCTGCGCCGTTCCGTCGGCAGGTCCACACGATTCTGCACAGCCTGGACCGTATGCGCCGCTCCGAAGCGTACTGGCACGTAGGCAGCGTTGTCGATGAGGTGCGCGGCCTGCTCGATCAAGCCTGGCAATTGATCGAGGCTGGCGACGGCAACAATGCGCTGCGCGTTCTGGAGGGCATCACGGACGCTTACGTCAACGAGTGGTACAATCTGGATGATTCCGACGGTGAGGCCTCAGGGTTTTTCGCGGATTTAGCGCCGGTGTGGATTGAAGCTGCACTCACTGCCGACTTGACGCCGGAAGAGCGTGAGCAGTGGATCGAGATGCTGGAAGACTGGCAGGACGAGATTGACAGGTACGGCATTGACGAGGGTTTTGACGCTGCTATGGACGCATTGCGGCAGGGCTGGGATTACCCGCCGCTGCTCCGCGTCATCCGGGATGGGGAAATCACGGAGGATGGGGCGTGGGAAGATGGCAAGGACGTGCCGTATTATGCTGATGAATTGGCTGTGGCGCGCCTGAACGTGTTGGAACGTCAAGGCCGCTACCAGGAATACCTGAATCTGGCTCAAGCCGAGAGCCAACTACCGCGTTACGTCACGATGTTGGTGAGGTTGGATCGTATCGACGAAGCCGTTGCTGACGGTTTGCGCTATTTGACATTGCCCCAGGGAATTTTGACGCTGGCGCAGGCTTTGCACGAACGCGGTCACACACAGGAAGCACTGCGTGTCGCAGAGCACGGCCTGGAACTGGAGGGCCATAACAAAGCGCCGTTGGCGACCTGGTTGCGCGACGTCGCGCTTGACGCTGGTGAGACCGACCTGGCCCTCCGTGCGGCGGTGACGGGGTTCAAGGCGTCCGTTGATTTGGACGCGTACCGGAAAATTCAGGACCTCGCCGGCGACAGGTGGGAGGCGTTGCGCCAGGAGTTACTGGAGATGCTCCGGCAGCGTACCGGTTACACGAACCAGGCCGTCATCGAGATTTTCTTGCACGAAGGACTGATCGATGACGCGATTCGGGCGCTCGGTGATTATCCGCATTACAGCACCGTGGAACTGATCGTCAATGCTGCCATCGAAAGTCGCCCTGATTGGTGCATCCAGGCGTGCCGGCGGCAAGCCGAACCGATTATGGATCAAGGCCAATCCAAGTACTATTCGCGCGCGGCGTACTGGCTAGGCCGGGCAAAGGCAGCCTACCTATCTGCCGGACGCAGCGACGAGTGGCGGGCCTATCTCGAATCGCTGCTCCAGAAACACGCGCGCAAGTACTCGCTGGTGCCGCTGCTCAGGGAACTCAAATAATGGATTATCATTTTGAAGGCAATCTGACCACGCGCGATTGCAAACGCTACATCCCGCACGAATTCGTCGTTCCGGCGGGCTGTGAACGCATCGATATCGACTTTTCCTACGCGCCGAAGCGGGTACAGGGGATCAAGAACCTGCTCACGCTGACCGTGTTCGATCTGCACGGGTTTCGCGGAGCGCGGCATCGCAGCGGAACAATGCACCAGGTCACGTTGAGTGCGACGGAGGCGACGCCCGGCTACTTCCCCGACCCGCTGCCAGCCGGGACGTGGATTGTCGAAGTCGATACGCACATGATTATGCCGGGCGAGACCGTCAGCTACACGCTCGACGTGACGCTGACGGAAGGCGCGACGGATGACGCTGTCGTATCGCGCGCGCGTGTCCCGGCAGTTGCACGCGCGCAACCTGGCTGGTATCGGGGCGATCTGCACACCCATTCCGATCATTCGGACGCGCACGACTTCCCCGTCGCCGACCTGATCCAGATGGCGCGCGATGCGGGGTTGGACTTCGTCTTCCTCACCGACCACAACACTGTCACCGGCGTGCCCGAAATGGATGCGTCGGCTGACGCAGTGTTGTTGACCACCGGCGGGATGGAGCTGACGACCTACTGGGGCCACGCGCTCTGTCTGGGCGCGCGCGAGTGGGTGGACTGGCGGATCCATCCCGGAGATGACGAGATGGCACGCATCGCGGCGGCGACGTACGCGCAGGGGCAGGTCTTCGTCATCGCGCATCCGCTCGGCGATGGCGATCCTGGTTGCACGGGCTGTGCCTGGCGCTTCGGCGAGATGATGCCGGGCAACGCGCGGGCTGTCGAAATCTGGAATGGGCCGTGGGGCTGCGATTCCAACAACGAGAGAAATCTGGCGCTGTGGTACGATTGGCTCAACCAGGGGCTGCGCCTCACGGGGACGGCCGGATCGGACGCACATGGTGCGCGCGATTACACCCCCAGTACCGGTTTTAGCATCATCTACGCCGAAGCACTCTCCGAGGCGGCACTGTTCGAGGGGCTGCTGGACGGTCGTCTCTATCTGAGTTCCGGCTCGCAGCTTACCTTCCAGGCGCAGGATGACGATGGTCATACCTGGATGATCGGGGATACGGTCGCGCAGCCCGCGCGCTTCGAGGTCCGCTGGCGCGATTGCCCGTCCGATGCGGTGGTGCGGGTGATCGTCAACGGCAAGCTACTGCATGCGCTGCCTGCCGGCGTTGAGGGTGCGAACGCCTGGTCGATGACGCCCGATGAGGCCGACTGGGTGACGGTGGAGATCCGCGACAAAAGTGGCGTGATGCTCGCCGTGACCAATCCGATTTTCGTAGCGCAGTAGCGCAAACTGTTAGTTTGCTCGCAGGCTAACAGCTTGCGAGCTACAGACGCTTTTTCGAGTGAGGAGGATAAGGTGAAGTCTGTTGCAGAACTACCCGTGCGCCTTGAGACCGAACGCCTCTACCTGCGTCCCTACCGGACGGGCGACGGCTCGATGTATCTGTCGGTGGGGCTGCGCAACCGGGCGCATCTCGCGCGTTACGAAGCTGAAAATCCTCTGGTGACGATCACCGACGAAGTGGAAGCGGAAAATTGCATCCAGGGCTTGATGTTCGAATGGGAGAAAGGCTCCGCTTTCTTTTGGGGCGCTTTCGACCGGCAGACCGATGCGTTCGTCGTGCAAATCTACGTCGGCGTGTCTGACCGTGACTTGCCGGCATGCGAACTCGGCTACATCGTGGATTGCGATCACGAGGGGCAGGGCTACGTCACCGAAGCGGCGAAGGCGGCTCTGGCTTTCGTCTTCGACCACCTGGGGGCGCATCGTGTCTCGCTTCACTGCGACGAGACCAACGTCCGCAGCGCGCGGGTGGCCGAGCGCTGCGGTTTCACGTTGGAGGGGCGAATCCGGGAGGACAAACGCGACCCGGATGGCGGTTTTACCGATACGTTATGCTATGGATTGCTCCGGCGTGAGTACGTGCGTGCCCGCGCGCCGCTCACTTCGGCGTCATCGCGAAACTCACCGCCACCCGCGCCCTGACGCTGATCTGGCCCGGCGCGAGGCTGCTGTCGACGCTGGCGTAGTTCCCACCGACTTCCTGGATGACGTTTTGCGTCATTCCGCCCCAACGTCCCCACCATCCGCTGCCGTAGCCGGACCACCAACTGTTGGCTTCCTCCTGGATGGTGCGCGGATCACCTAATTTCTGATCCAGTGCGGCTGCCATATCGGTAGCCTTCTCGCGGGCGGCTTCTAGCGCCAGTTCGCGCGCCTCATCGCGATATGTGCGCAGGTCGGTGGTGCGGAAGTCGATGCTGTGGACGTAATTCACGCCGGATTCCAGCAGGTCGCTGAGCAAATCCTCGAACTTCGTCAGGTCGCGCAACGTGATGGCGACTGTCTTGTGAACGAAGTACCCCACAAACTCGCGCTGTGTGTAGCCGTCGTTGTAGCGCGGCTCGATGTGAAGGTAATCCGTCTGGACGTGTTCCGGCGGGATGTCGTGCTCCTCTGCCAGCGCCAGCACTTTGGCGACGATTTGGTCGTTCCGGTCTTTCGCTGTTGCGAGAACCTTGTCCGACGTTTCGATGCCGAGCTGCAGGATGACCTCGTCGGGCATGATGCGGATTTCCGCTTCACCGCTTACGCTGATGGAGCCGGCTTCGGCGGCGGGTTGGGGATCGTCGCTGACCGCCCATCCGGCCAAGAGAAACACGGCGAACAACACCAAAGCTATAGAGAGAACGCGTTTTTGCTGCATAGATTTCCTCCTTGAAAACAGCGGCATTGTGTCATTCCGAGCGAGCTGCTGCAGAGCAGCGGGCGCGAGGAACCTCGTTGTTGAGAAACGAGACCCCTCGCTTTGCTCGGGGTGACAATTTGTGATCTACTGAGTCTAATCTATGCTCCATCCTACCCCGCGATTGTGACAGCTTCGTGATAAAGTGTGGATACTTTCCGCACACGGATAGCGTCTTATGCTTGTTTCTATCCTGTTCTGCGGTAGACTTTGTTCAATGGATTGACTGTTTTTTTTTTGACTTTCAACCTTCAACCCGTAACCTGCAACTATTTTGGAGGAGGATATGATGATTGACTTAGCTAAATCGAAATTGTTTACCCCGTGGACTGATCCGGATTCCGGTGTGACGAGCTACATTCTGACGCAAAAGGTCGCGCCGGTGCAGGAGGCGTTCTATTTCGTCAACAACAGCGTCACGCGGGACGGGCGCTACTGGTGGTTCTACTGCGCGTTCCCGCCATCGGGGACGGCAGGGCAGGGACGCACACTCGGCGTGGTAGATTTTGAAACGCAGGAAGTACGCCACTTCCCCGATACGCAGTTTAACCACGCTTCGCCCTTTGTGGACGCCGAGACCGGCGAGGTTTACTGGGGCATGGGGGACGCGGTCTGGCGGCGCGGCCCAAAACCCGGCGATGCTGCCACGCTGGTCAATCGCTTGCCCGAGGAGCTGACGATGATGCGCCCCATCGAGCGCGTGGCGACCCATCTCACGAAATCGGCAGATGGACGAGCGTTCTTTATCGATGCGTCGGTCGGGCTACAGTTCGTCTTTGGCGCGCTGCCCCTGGATGGCAGTGATTTCGAGTTGTGGCATACGTTCCAGCGCAACCACAATCACGCGCAGTTTAGTCCCACAGATCCCGAACTCGTGCTCTTCGCCGAAGAAAACCATCCTGACCCCATCACGGGGCTGCGCTTCCGCATTATAGACCGGCTGTGGCTCATCCGGCGTGGCGAGCAACCCCATCCAATTATGCCGACGCCCACGCGCCTGACCCATGAGTGGTGGGATCCCGACGGGCAGCACGTGTATTGCATCAAAGGCGATGTGGGCGTGTGGCGGGTGAACATCGCCACGCAGGCTGTCGAGGAAATCCCCTTCCCGGGCGGGCGCTGGCATTCGCACAGCAGCGTGACGGGGCAATACCTGATCGGCGATGCCAATCCACGCTTTTACCGGGGTTGCCCTTCGACGGTGAATTTCCTCAACCGCGAGACGGGGAAGAGCGTGCGCCTCGTGGATAACCCGGAGATGCCGAACTACACCGGCGCGAAATACCACATCGATCCGCATCCGCGCTTCTGCTTTGGGGATCAGGTCGTCGTCTTCACCACGACCGTGCGCGGTGTGGTGGACGTCGCGATGGCGTATACGGCGGATTTGATCGCGCGTACATCCTAAGTACGATTCGCGTAGTGACGACTTTGGTCGCTTAGGTAGTTCCAGGATTTTAACCAGGCCACATCAGAGGAAATTCCTGCGCCAGCGCCAAAGTCTGGCTGGTTTATTTTCCTGGAACGGCCTTAACGCAAAACGACTAAAGTCGTCACTACGTTTGTTACGTGTACCTATGGCTCCGGCGTCGGGGTGACGGTCACCGTCACCGGAACTGTGGCCGTGAGTGTCTCCGTCGACGTGAGTGGTGGTGTGGTCAGCGGTGAAAGCAGCGTCATTGCGGTAGATTGACCGGGTAGCCCTTTGACGAGCAATTGCCAGGCGATTTCAAGGTCATCGGCTGCAAGACGCGGCGCGTTGGGCAGGTTTGCCAGTCCCAATTCGAGGCGTTGTACAATGGCCGCGAGTGCCTTTTGCTGATCTTCAGGCAGGTTCGTTCCAAGATTCACCAGCAGGTTGCGCGCTTCCTGAACCTCGGTTTTTGCTGCTCCTGGATTGTCCTGCGCCAGTTGCAGCCGCGCGCGTGTGAGCAGCTCCATCGCCTTCAGCAACTGTACTTCGATGCGGACAGCGACGAGCGGTGCTTCATCTTTGACGGTCACGCTGAGCGTTTCCACGTCGTCAACCGCCTGTGCGACATCCTCTGTCAGGGCGTCCACCGCCGTTTCCAGCTCTGCCAGCGCCGTCTTCAGTTGTGTCACGTCCGGTTCTAGGGCCGCTTGGTCTTCTTCAAGCGTGTCGAGGCTTTTCTGGAGGCTTTCCTGGGCGGTCTCCAACGTGGTTTGCATTTCGGCCAACAGTGCCTCGGATGTCGTTAGCCTGCTTTCCAGCGTCTCTAACGTCTCGCGCGTGGCATCTCCCTGGCGTTCCAATTCGTCAATCTGCTCCTGTAGCGCTTGCGTTTCTTCTTGCAAGGCCTGGGTTCGCTCGTTCAGCCGTCCATAATCCTGTGCGTAGCGGCTTTCGAGATCGTCCAACTGCCGCGTGTGGTTCTGGATGGGCTGGAAGACCTGCCGGTTCACTGTCGCAACGCCGTAGGATGCGGCCCAGTAGATGCCTAATCCAAGCAACGCACCGATCACGATGACGAATATCAACCGCAGCGTGAATTTCGCCAGCTTGCCCAGGGCGAGCAGTAGTCTTCGTCCAAAGGATGGGCCTGGTGAAGGAGAAGATTCTGTCGTCATTGTGCCCTCCTACTCTTCAGGGAAGAGGCTGTTGAGGAGGTTGCGCAGGCCGTTCATCACTTCCTGCACGCGCTCCGACTGTGCCTGCACCCTCTCCATCTGCGTGTTGAGGGTTGTGGTTTCCTGTTCCAGATCCTGTGTCCGGGTGGCGATGGCCTCTGCCTGTGTCGTCAGCGCTTCGATTTCGCGTTGCAATTCGTCCTTCGCCGTCTCCAGTGCCTCAATGCGCCCGCTCAACGCTTCGAGATTGTCCAGCCGGGTCTGAAGGTTGTCCAGCGACTGTCCCAACGTCTCAGCCTCTCCTTGGAGCGCCGTGACTTCTCGAGAGACTCGGGCTACATCATTCGGCGAAGCGTAAGTCAGCCCCCCATTGATGCCCGCCAGAATACCCAGACCCAATGCGAGGGTGACGAGCAGCGTCACGACAAAAACGCCAAAGCTGATCCAGCCGAGTTGTGCGCGTGTCACCGGCTTGGGTGGCGCTTTTTCGGGTTTCGGGCGCTCGGCTTGCGGTTCTTCTGACTCGGGTTCAGCGCCTGACGTGGACGGGATGGGAGACTCTGCCTTGTCGGTTGCTTCAGATGCTGCTTCCGGTAAGGGAGGTGGGGTCACCGGCAAAGGCGGCGGAACGACTGCCGGCGTTTCTGCCAGGGCTTCCTCTGTTGTTGACGGTATTTCGGATTCGGCCTCGTCACTGACGACTTCTGCTTCATCTTCGTCCCATGGGGGCACAACCGGCAGTGGGGGTAGGGGAATCAAGTCCGCCGGAACCTCGGCGACCCGTTGTGGCATCTCATCCTCCTCGGGCGGGATATCGACGAAACCCAGTGTGTCCTCACTCGCTTCCACGGGGAGTGTCTCTGCTATCGTGGCATACGGCGCGATTCTGTCCAGCGTCGAAGCCCCGATGCCCGGTACGCGACGCACGTCGTCTAGCGAATCGAAGGGCCGCACCGCCACAATGCGCTCCGCCAGCACAGGCCCGATGCCGGGCACTTGGGCGAGTTCATCTTCTGCGGCAGTATTGAGGTTGATTAACGTTTTGGTTTCCATGATTTTCTCCTTTCATGGTTCAGAAACCTTACATACTTGTGATACACCCATTTTTGATTTTGGGCAAGTGGTTCGTGTTTGTTTGGCTGTGTTAAGGTTTTGGCTTTGTTTTCTATCGGTGTATACTCTGTGTCCATCTTGTTATGGGGCAAGAGCGTGTTGTGAGTGTTGCACTTGGATGGAGATGTAATGATGATTGATAATCAAGAGCAGGTGCAGGCATTGATGGAACGAATACAAGCCGTATTGCCGATTCCGGCTACGATGACCTCCAGATTGGTGCGAGGGTTGCGTGACCAGGGTAAATCCGTTGGAAAACGCGATGTGCTGATCTACAGCGTTGTGTATTCGGGTGACGAGGGTGGCATTCTGTGTAGTATCACAGTGCCTTCACCGGAGGCGAAAGAGGTTGTACTCGTCTCTTTGACGCACCTGCGCGTTTCGCTGAAACACCCTTTGGGCGCCGATATTCGAGCCTATCAAAAGGCGCGCATTGATAAATTGGCGCAGCAGCATGGAATTGTTAGTTCAACTATTACACGGAGGTTACGATGACCGAATTACACTTAACATTGGATAATCTCGACGCCATCCTCTCCCGGCAACTGACCGGAGAGAAGCTCGCGCGGGCGAAGACACTGTTCCTCAAACGGCTGGCGGAACAGGCGCACCGCTTCTATCGCGGCAAGATGCAGACCGT
>JBNGDO010000116.1:0-4260 GCA_049975385.1 Anaerolineae bacterium
GGGTACCCTTCCCCCAAACCTCCATCCTCATATTTTTGAGAAGATATTGCTGTGGATTCGTGGTTATTTTTATGAGGAGGAAGGGGTATGAAGATCAAAAAACAATCATTTGGAACTTTGACCGATGGAGCAGAAATCGTTTTGTACACGCTGGTCAATGCGCAGGGTATGCGGGCGACGATCACCAATTATGGGGGGATCGTCGTTTCGTTAACTGCGCCGGATCGTGACGGGGACTTTGCGGACGTTGTGCTTGGCTTCGATACGTTGCAGGAATACGTCGAACATAGCCCGTACTTCGGCTGTCTCGTGGGGCGCTTTGGCAATCGCATCGCCAACGGGAAATTTACATTGAAGGGTAAAGAGTACGCGCTGGCGCAGAACGACGACCAGAATCACCTGCACGGCGGGATAAAGGGCTTCGACAAGCGCGTCTGGACGGCGCGCGCGCTGGAGACAGCCGACGGCCCCGCTCTGGTTTTGGCCTACGTCAGCCCCGACGGCGAGGAAGGCTATCCCGGTACACTCTCAGTCACGGTGGCTTATACTTTAAGCGACGACAATGCGCTCAGGATCGACTACACGGCGACCACGGACAAGACCACGGTGGTCAATCTCACCAATCACTCTTACTTCAACCTCTCGGCCGGGACTGCTGAGACGATCCTCGATCACGATCTGCTCATCAACGCCGATACGTTCACTCCGGTCGATGGGACGTTGATCCCCACCGGTGAGATTCGTCCCGTCGCCGGGACACCGCTGGATTTCCGCACGCCGACGCCCATCGGCGCGCGCATCAATGCGGATGACGCGCAGCTCGAATTCGGCGGCGGCTACGACCACAACTGGGTCGTCAACGGTGAGCCGGGCGAACTGCGATTGGCGGCGCGGGTCTACGAGCCGGCGTCGGGCCGGGTGATGGAAGTCTATACTACCGAACCGGCGATTCAATTCTACGCCGGAAATATGATGCCACCGTCCCTAAAAGGGAAAGGCGGGCGCGTCTACGTGCGGCGCGGTGGTCTGTGCCTAGAAACGCAGCACTATCCCGATTCGCCCAACAAACCCGAGTTCCCTTCCACCACGCTCGAACCCGGGCAGACGTATCAGACGACGACGGTGTACAAATTCTCGGCATAGTGACAAAGACTACAAAAGTCTACGCACGTACTTGTTTTGCAAGTCTATTGTTGAGCGCAGATATATTCTTGACCAGGCGCCTGGTGAGACTTTTGTAGTCTGGCGCGTTTTTCTTGCTCATCCGTAAGAGTATGTTATGATGTTGTTTTGTACGTCAAGGCCACATTCAGTTTTACAGTTTATATCATTGATATGGAGGAGGAGGTTGCATGAGCGCAGTTGAAGAAAAGTGGCATGCTCTAAGCGTTGAGGCGGCAGCCGAAAAACTGAGCGTTGATACCCGTAAAGGGTTGACGACCGCTGAGGCCAAGAAGCGGTTGGGAACCTACGGGTACAATGAGCTGGAAGAGAAGAAGCCGCCAACGTTCTTCGAGCGTCTGTGGGATAGTCTCACTGAATTTATCGTGATGATCCTCATCGTCGCAGCCGTGATTTCGTTCCTGCTAGGGGACTGGATTGAGTCGGCGGCTATTATCGCCATTGTCGTCCTCAATACGGCCATCAGCATCATTCAGGACAGCAAGGCCGAGCAGGCCCTCGCCGCGCTGAAGAAGATGGCTGCGCCAGAGGCGCACGTCATCCGGGATGGCACGCGCGTGATGGTGCCCTCGCGGGAACTGGTGCCCGGCGACATCGTCCTGTTGGAAGCGGGCACCATTATCCCGGCAGATTTGCGCCTGGTGCAGAGCATGAACCTGAAGGCCGAGGAGGCGTCGCTGACCGGTGAATCGGTGCCGGTCAACAAGAACGCCGACCACGTGATGCCTGCCGATGCCGGACTGGGCGACCAGCACAACATGGCCTTTATGAGCACGACGATCACGTATGGGCGTGGTATGGGCGTCGTTGTCACCACCGGGATGAAGACCACGATCGGGCACATCGCCGAAATGATCCAGTCGGTGGAAGATGAAGACACCCCCTTGCAGCGCAAACTGGATGATGTGGGCAAGACGCTTGGTATCGCCAGCCTCGCCATCTGTGGCTTGGTCTTCCTTGTCGGTCTCTTGCGCCCGGTCCTGTTGGGTGAGACCGTGGGCTGGGATTTGCAAAACTGGATCGACCACAGCAAGGAATTCTTTATGCTCGCTGTTAGTTTAGCGATTGCAGCGGTTCCTGAAGGGTTGCCCGCCGTCGTGACCATCTGTCTGGCGTTGGGCATGCAGGAAATGGTCAAGCGCCACGCGCTGATCCGCCGTCTGCCCGCCGTCGAGACGCTCGGCGCGGCGACGGTGATCTGCTCCGATAAGACCGGCACACTGACGCAAAACCAAATGACGGCGACGCGCATCTGGTCCGATGGCCGTACTTACGAGGTGACCGGTCGCGGCTACAATCCTGAAGGCCAATTTATGCTCGACGGCGCAGAGGTATTGCGTATCGAGGACTATCCCGTCCTGCAAGCCAACTTGTGGGGCGGCGTTTTGTGTAATGATGCGATTCTCGAACCGCACACGGATACGCAGTACCGGATGATCGGCGACCCCACCGAGGGCGCGATGGTGGTCTCCGGCGCGAAGGCCGGCTTCTGGCGTGAAAAGCTGGAAGCTGTTTTTCCGCGCGTGAACGAGATTCCCTTCGACTCCGACCGTAAGCGGATGACGACCATCCACGACCTCGAACCGGCGGGCGAAAAGAACCTCAGCCCACTGCCCGGCGGCGGCAAGGACAACTACGTGGCGATTACCAAAGGCGCGCCAGACCTGGTGCTGGATTGCTGCACACACATCCTCACCGCCGACGGCGCGGTGGCCTTGACCGACGCCAAACGGCAAGAAGTTCTGGATGCCAACGCGGCGCAGGCTTCTCAGGCTTTGCGCGTGCTTGCTGTGGCTTACCGCCCGTTGTCCGAAGTGACCGGTGAACTCCAGCACAAAGAGATCGAGCGCGACCTGATCTTCGTCGGCCTGCAAGGCATGATCGACCCGGCGCGCCCGGAGGTGCTCCCGGCGGTGCAGAAGGCGCAAGGCGCCGGCCTGCGCACCATTATGGTGACGGGCGACTATCCGGCGACGGCGGCAGCGATTGCCTCGGAAATCGGCATCCTGCGCGAGGGGCGGATGATCGTCTCCGGCGCGGAATTGGAGGCAATGAGCGACGACGGGCTGGCCGATGTGATCGATAACGTAGACGTCTTCGCGCGCGTGTCGCCGAACCACAAGATGCGCATCGTCTCGGCGCTGCGCAAGCGCAACAACATCGTAGCGATGACGGGCGACGGCGTCAACGACGCGCCCGCGCTCAAGCAGGCTGACATCGGCATCGCTATGGGCATCACCGGCACCGACGTCACCAAGCAGACGGCGGACATGGTGCTCACCGATGACAACTACGTCTCCATCGTCAGCGCCATCGAGCAAGGCCGCATCATCTACTCCAACATCCGCAAATTCGTCTATTTCTTGCTCTCGTGTAATGTGGCCGAAATTGCGATCCTCTTTATCTCCACCGTGCTGGGTTGGGCGCCACCCCTCACGGCGATCCAACTGCTGTGGCTCAACCTGTTGAGCGACGGTGCGCCCGCACTGGCGCTTGGGCTGGAAAAAGGCGATCCCGACATTATGGATCGTCCGCCGCGCCCGCCGGAAGAGCCGGTTATCAACCGCGAGATGTGGGCCGGCGTCGCCGTGCAGACGGTGGCGATTACGGCGGCAGTTTTGGTCGCCTATCTTTTGGGATGGAAAGTGTACGGGCCAAAACACGCACTCGAAAGTGGTTTTGTGGCGGGGACGGCTGCTTTCGACGACTTTGTGCTACTGACCTCGGAAACAATGGCGTTTGTGACACTGGTCGCTTCCGAACTGTTCCGGGCCTATACCTCGCGCTCGGAGCGTTACCCGCTGTTCAAGCTCGGCGTGTTCTCCAACAAGTATATGCAGTATGCGGTTGGGTTCTCGCTGGTACTGCTGCTCGCGGTGGTCTACCTGCCCTTCCCGGCGATTGGAGAAATTTTCAACACCACGCCTATCCAACTAGAAGAATGGATTCCGATGATTCCGCTCATCTTGTTGCCTTCGATTGCGGCTGAAGTGCAGAAATCTGTGATGAATCGTCAGCGCAAGGGATAGTTCGTTACCTACGCAGAAGAAAATGTAGCGCGGGCGTCTCGCCCGCGCT
>JBNGDO010000116.1:4270-17074 GCA_049975385.1 Anaerolineae bacterium
TTTGGTAGTTACGTGGTCAAAAGGTGGGACGCACTTGAGAACGCTATACAACGTTCGGATTTGCACATACTCTACGTCATTATGGGCCTGAAGTGCGTCCCACCTGAGCCAACTGCGTAACTACTGACATTCATGATTTGCAGTAGTGAAGAATGGAGACACAAAAGGGCGCCAACCGGCGCCCTTTTGTTATGTATTCTGCGACCTTACCTGAAGCTGATTTTTAGCTTCCGGGAAGGGATACTCTTTAGGGCTACTCGCGCGCCACAACGCGGATTTTCACCGGCTCTGTCTCTGTCTTGTTCCCGGCGGCGTCGTAAGCGACGACGTAGAAGCTGTATTCGCCCGGCCCGCCCAACGTCCAGTTCACGTTGAACGGCGCGATATTGCGAACTTTGAAGGGCGTTTCTTCGTTACCTTTGAAGAACTCCACGCGTGCTATCGCGTATTGGTCATTGACTTCGGCGTTGATATTGATCCACTCATCCACGCCATACGTGAACGCCGAGCCGTCGACGGGAAAGGTGAGGTCCACCTTAGGCGGCGTGTTGTCGATGGTGAATTGCAACGTCGCCTGGCGCACGCCCTGGTCGTGCCCGACCGCCTGGAGCTGGAGGGTGTATAGCCCGTCCTCAAGCCCCGTGGTGTCGAAGAATTCCAGCACATTGTTGTCTACCTGGTTGCCGTGATCCGGGCCGATTTGCATCCACTCGGTGGGATTCAGCCCTTTACCATACACCAGACGGTAGAAGGCGAACTCCCCACCACGCGCATTGCCGGTGATAGGAAACACCCCGCTCACGTATGAATAAGCCGTAGGCGAGATGACGGCAACCTCTGCTTGCGCCTGGTTGGGACCGTAGATTGTATCATACTCCGTTGGCGGAATATCGACTTTGCGGTCTTCCGGCAGGCTGTTGATCCAGTCTTGCGCCTCCGGTGGCAAAACCATGTAGACCCGCTCCTCCACCAATTCCGGCGGCGTATAGATCGTGGCAAGTTTCCCTGTTTCGCGGTTGACCAGGAAGACCTGGTGAATGTTGTCCGTCTCGGTCGGCTCGGTGCCGGGGATCATCAACTCGGTGCGGGTGGGGCAGTGGCCATTGGGCTTCATCCCGGAAACCGCGCAGACGCCGACTTCGACCAACCCCTCGGGCCGTGTGAAGGCGACGATCGGCTCGTCCTGGAGTGCGTATTCCATCACGGCATGCCAGATATAGGCCGCGCCGCGCGCGCCCGGCGTGTTGATCATAAAATCGTCCGCGTCTTTGTTCCCCTGCCAGACGCCGACCGCGATTTGCGGGGCATAGCCGACGGTCCAGTTATCGGTGAAGTTGTTCGTCGTGCCCGTTTTTCCGGCTGCCGGGCGACCGTCGGCGAGTTCCAGTGCGTTGGGTGTGCCAAAGCCGGGGATGCGCGCGCGCCGGTCGGAGATGATATCGGTGATCAGATAGGCAAGCCGTGGCTCCAAAACTTGACGAGAATCCGGTTGCTCATACTGGTAAAGGATGTTGCCATTGCGATCCTCGACGCGCAGAATGGCGACGGGGTTGAGTTCACGGAAATTCGGGCGAAGCTCCTTTTCGGACACCGGTTGTCCGTACATCACACCGTTGTTGGCAAATACTGTGAAGGCGTAGACCATATCAATCAACTTGACCTCACCGCCTCCCAGGGTGAGGCTCAGCCCGTAATGCTGCAATCCCTTGTCCAGTGTGCTAATCCCCATCTGGTGCGCGGTCCGCAGCACGTTGTCGATACCGGCGATGGACATGGCTTCGACGGCAGGGATGTTGAGTGAGCGCGCCAGCGCGTCGCGCATACTGACCGGACCATGGTAGTTGCGGCTGTAGTTTTCCGGGACGTAGGGGGCCATACCGGCGCCCTGGTCGAAGGCCTGGCGCACATCTAGGAACATGTAGGCCGGGTTGTGCCCCTGTGCCAAAAAGGTGACGTAGGTGAAGGGCTTGAACGACGAACCGGGCTGCCGCAAGCCGTCGGCGGCGACGTTGAACTTGCCGTCGATCTCATCGTTCCAATAATCGGCGCTTCCGACCATCGCCAGGATTTCCCCGGTGGTGGGGCGGATGGCGACGACGGCGGAGTTCTTGATGTTGTAGTCGTTGCCGATGCGGTTCGCCGCCACATCGGGGATATATTGCGCAGCCGGGCACCCCAGAGCGACAGCTTCGGGGATAACAGTAGCGGGATCCTCGCCGGAGAGGATGCGCAAGTACGTTTGCACGGTACACTGCGCTTGATTGTTCAAGTCTAAGTCGAGGGTGGTGTACACGCGCAGACCGCCGCCGGCGACCAGTTCGGGGGGAAACATATTTTCCAACTGGCGGCGCACGTACATCGAGAAATGGGGCGCCTGGATGTCGAACCGTTCATTGGATTGTGCCAGTTTCCACGGCTCGGCTTCGGCGACTTTGGCCTCGGCGCTGGTGATGCAGCCTTCTTCGACCATACGTTGCAGGATAATGGTCTTACGCTTGAGAGCGTCCTCCGGAGCGTCGAAGGGATTGAGCAGTGGGTACTGTGGAATGGCGATAAGCGTTGCCGCCTCGGAGAGCGTCAACTCGCCAACGGATTTGTCGAAGTAAACGCGCGCCGCTGCGTCGATCCCATAAGCGAGGTTCGCGTACAAGTTGGTGTTGATATACCATTCCAGAATTTCTTCCTTACTGTACAGGCGCGTCAATTCCATAGCGATGAGCACTTCCTTGATCTTGCGCGAGTACTTTACCTCGAAGCGCTCCTCAATCGGAATGACTGAGTTCTTGACGACCTGTTGGGTGATTGATGATCCACCTTGAATCTCTTCCTCTTGTAAGTTGGAGACAAAGGCGCGCATCAGCCCGCGGAAATTGAAGCCTGGATTGGTCCAGAACGTGTTGTCCTCTGCAGCTACTGTGCCGCATACCACGTACTCCGGCATGGACGAAAGCGACACCCAATTGCGGTCACCCGCGTTGGGGTCGATAACCTCGTAGAGCAAATGTTTGCCCGTGCGATCGTAAATCTTCGTTGTCTCGAATGTTTCGATGCTGGCTTCGGCGACCTCATCTGGGGTAGGCAGGTTGGCGGTAATCATGTTGTAGGCGGCAGCAGCGCTGCCCACGCCCATCCCGATGACCAGGCCGGTGGCCAGCAACGATATCAGGACCAACAATCCCACAATCCGCAAAACCAGATTCACCCCGGTGCGGCTTTTGATCCTCTTGCGGTCGCGGTTCAGGATCACCACCGAGCGAATCAAAGGTACCGGTGTACGTTTCTCCGTCATTTTCTTACCTCAAAATCAGGTTGAAAGCCCACGTCTATGGGCATATCTACATATTCATCTTGTCACACTGGCCTTATTATGCCTTTCTCTCGGTGTTTTGCAAGCCGATGAGTAGTATTGGACAGGGCTATCGCATTTCAGAATGGGCGGTTTGCAGCCTTGTCTTCTGACGACGGCGCCTCGGCTGCGTACTCGCCTCCATTCTGAAACGCACCCCTCCAATACTGAAAATTTGCACCTTAGCCTGAACTTGTCTATAATAGAACTGTAGTTTGATGCGCGCACGCTGACACGAAAGGGAGGCGGCCATGAACGAGCAGAGCAGGGAGTTCACCACTGGTTTTGAAACACCCGGTGATGCGATAGCGCTTCAGGGGGTGCTTCCACCAGGTTTGCTTAGTCTTTTGAATATTGCCGGGATGGGACCGCGACGCACGCGGTTACTGTGGGAGGAATTGGGGATTACATCCGTCGAGGAGTTGGCTGGCGCGGCCAGTGCTGGACAGTTGCATAAGATCAAAGGCATTGGTCCTGTCATCGAGCAGAAGATTCTGGAGAACATCCGCGCGTGGCAGCGCCAGCGTTCAGAGCGAATTCCACTGGGCATGGCCTGGCCTCTGATAAATGATATCCTGGATACGCTGCGGGCCGTTCCTGGCGTGCTTGCGGCAGAGCCAGTGGGGAGTCTGCGCCGCATGCGCGAGTCTTTGGGCGATCTGGGTTTGCTGGTCGCAACCGAAGCACCAGAATCCGTTGTCACACGGTTTTGCGCCCTGCCGATGGTCGATGCGGTGGTGGAGGCGGGGTTAGCGCGGGCGGCGATCCGCACGAGCGACGGAGTGCAGGTGGATCTGCGGGTTGTTCCGCCAGAACGCTGGGGATCGGCGCTGCAATACCTGACGGGAAGTCACGCGCACAATCGGCATCTGAACGCCCTCGCGCGCGAACAAGGCTTGGTGCTCAGTGAGCACGGCTTTCACCGTTTAGGCGATGAAGAGGCTCCGCCCATTCGCGTGTGTGCTGAAGAGGCGGAGGTTTACGCGGCGCTAGGATTGCCGTGGATCATCCCGGAACTGCGCGAGGATCGCGGCGAGATAACGGCTGCCCTCGAAGGCCATTTGCCATGCGTGGTGAAGCGGGCCGACCTGCAGGGCGATTTCCAGTGCCATACCACCTTCTCCGATGGCGACAACAGCCTGGAGGAGATGGTGCATGCGGCGCGCGCGGCGGGTTTGCGCTATATTGTCGTCAGCGACCACGCCGGGCATGACGGGATGCGACCGGAGGCCTGTGATGCACTATTGGCCGAGGTCGCGCGGGTCAACCGGCACTTCGATGGTGAATTCCGCGTCATCGCGGGTGTGGAAGTGGGAATCCAGATTGATGGAACGCTCGAGTGGCCGGACGAGGCGCTGGCGCGCATGGAATTCGTCATTGCTTCTTTCCACACCGATTTCAGTTTGCCCCAGGAACAGATGACGGCACGCCTGCTCACAGCGTTGCGCCATCCTTACGTGGATATGATCGGCCACCCCACAGGGCGTTTCCTGGGCAAGCGTGAGAGCTCTGATCTGGATATGAAGGCCGTTCTACGGGCTGCTGCGGATCACGGTGTGGCTATCGAGATTAATGCGTGGCCCCAAAGGTTGGACTTGAGTGACGTGTACCTGCGCCGCGCGATAGCGTTGGGCGTTCCCCTGGCGATCAGTTCATCGGCGCACGACCGGGAAGGCTTTGCAGTCCTTGAATTTGGCGTGGCGGTGGCACGACGTGGTTGGGTCGAGGCGCATCATCTGCTCAATACACGCTCGGTGGATGAAGTTCTTGAGTGGCGTAAGCGTCGGTTGCTGCGCCATAGTTCGGAAATCTAAACTTACGGAGCGATTCAATGCCATTACGTTTTATTGCGGTTGCCTTTGACAAAAATGAGATCCGGGCCACGCGGTACCTGGCTGAAGGTGTCCAGGAGGCTCGGGTGACGTTGCGAGCTGATCTGCGGGATGGCGTTGATGCCGGGTTGCGCAGCATACGCTCTGCTATTCGCCAGGTCTTGCCCCTGGACGGCGGCATCAGTGCGGTGGGGGTTTCGACGCCGGGTGTGTTGGATTACAAACACGGCGTGCTGCGCTCGCTGCCGGGATTTCCCGATTGGGTGGATGTGCCTCTGCAGGATGCATTGGTGGAGAGCCTGGGTGTGCCCGTGTTCGTCGCCAGGGCTGCGGACACCGCCGTGCTGGGTGAGTGGCGTTTCGGCGTGGGGCGGGGCGTTTCTGACCTCATCTATATAACCGTGACTGATACGTTGGGCGCCGGGATGATTTTTCAAGATCAACTCTTCACCGGCGGAAACGGTATGGGTGGAGAGGTTGGTAAGCTCCTCGTTGCGTGCCCCTTGGTTCCACCAGAGGCCAAAGTGATGACTCTGGAAACGTTGCTCTCAACCGAGACGATTCTGGCGTGCGCGCGGACACGACTTGAGACTGGCGTGAGTGCCGCTCTGCTGGAGGAACTCGGCAACAATCCGATGGCATTGACCGTCGAGGTGCTGTGCGATGCCGCGCGGCAGGGCGATCCCCTGGCGCAGCCACTCCTGAAGGATATCGGGGCTTGCCTGGGGATGGCAGTCATCCACATGATGTACCTGTTTGATCCCGCGTTGTTTGTGCTCGACGGCATAGTGCAGTATGCTGGCGATGTGCTGCTCAGTCCTATGCGCCAGACGCTTACCGCACGCACGCCTGCCGCTTATCGCGACCATGCTCGCATCGTTTTGGCGCAACTGGGGAATGATATCAGACTTTGGGGAGCGTTAGCGCTCTGTTTAGCCGAACTCAGTCTTTAGCGACTTTTGCGAAGGTTATGACAGATTTCGGGATAGAGATGATTGTTCGTAATCTTTGCATGGGTGCTTGAAGAGGATAACGATAATGTCGCGTTTGTTGATCGTGTTGACGATTGTATTGTTGGCATCGGTGATGGTGATCGGTTGGATGCTGGGGCCAGGCATGGAGCAGCGCCTGATCCCGGGCATATGGGTGTGGAATATCTCTCTCGGGGGGATGTCACCCGAGGAAGCGCTGCCGCATCTGCAAGCCGAGCTGCCATTGTACCAGCCTAACATCGTCATTGTCGGGCCGGAGGGACAGCGTTGGGCGTTCTCTCCGGCTGATTTGGGTATGGCTGTTGATACGCAGGCGACCCTGGCCCGCGCTGAGGCGATGGGGCACCTCGATCAGAGTGGCCTCGCTGAACGCCTGAAGATCATGCTCGACGGGGTGATGCTGGCGCCGGTGTTGACCTGGAACGAACACCAGAGCCTCACGCAACTGCAAACCATCGCCGAAGAACTGTATCAGCCGGCGCAGGATGCACGGGTGCGTCGAGCTGGCGCTGAACTGCAACTGGAGCCAAGCCTCGAAGGACGGCAGATGAACATCTCTGCGACTTTGCAGGTGCTCCTGCCGCACCTCTACGCTTTGGAGTCGGTGGAGATCGTCCCGGTGCTGACTGAGATATCCCCGCAGATTCCCGACGCACGCGCACAACAGGCTTTGGGTGTTGCTCAGAATGTCCTGGCTGAACCTTTGACCCTGTTGGTGCCTAATCCCCGTGAGGGGGACCCTGGCCCCTGGACGATGACACCGGACGTGATGGCCTCCATGTTGATCGTCCTTGTTGAAGAAGATGGCGTCAGCGTGGGGTTGGATGAAGCGGCATTGGCTGAGTTCCTCGGTCCGTTAGCGCTGGCGCTGTTCCGCGAGCCGGTGAATGCCACGTTCCATTTCGACACCGCGACGCTGGAATTGGTGCATGAAGCGCCGAGTGTTACCGGGCGCGAGTTAGACGTCGCTGCGTCCGTTGAGCGCATCAATGACATGCTGCGGGATGGCGAGCATTATGTGCCGTTGGTACTTCTCGAAACGCCCCCAGAATACCCCGATACAATTACTGCTGCCGACCTGGGTATCATCGAGGAGGTCGCCGTTGGTGAATCGTACTTCACCGGTTCCTCTTCTGCGCGTGACAGGAACATCCGCTTGGGTGCGTCCAAATTTAACGGCGTTATCATTAAACCAGGGCAGACCTTTTCCTTTAACGAGTACCTGGGTGACGTCTCTCTTGAGGCCGGGTACGATGAATCTTACGTGATTATCGGCGACCGCACGGTGCTGGGGGTAGGGGGCGGTATTTGCCAGGTGGCGACGACGGCTTTTCGCGTGGCGTACTTTGGCGGTTATCCTATCGTCGAGCGTTGGCCCCATGCCTACCGGGTTGGATATTACGAGTTGGGCGGCTTCGGCCCGGGCTTTGACGCCACGGTCTATTCCCCGCTGGTGGACTTCCGCTTCACCAATGACACGCCCCATCATATTCTGATCCAGACCGAGGTGGATGCGGCGCGATCGCGACTGCGCTTTGTCTTCTACAGCACGAAAGACGGGCGCACGGTGGAGCAAATCGGGCCGACCTGGGGCGATCCCATCCCGCCAGAGGCTCCTGTCTACGAGTATGACCCCGAGTTGCCCGCCGGAAGTGTGGTTCGGGATGAACGTCCGATCAACGGCCTAAAGGCAACGTTGAGGCGTATCGTACGCGATGCCGAAGGGAACGTACTCTACGACGATACTTTTGTGAGCAACTTTGTGCCGTGGCCGGCGCGTTATCGTTATGGACCGGGATACATACCACCAGACGACGCAGAAGTCGTCAGCACGCCGGAGCCATAGGGCTCACGCAGATAAATGACACCCCCCGCTTAATTTACAAGCGGGGGGTGTCATTTGTGTTCGGGTAGAGCGTGCTGTTTACTCGGGTTGTTTAACCCACGCACGTAGTTCGAACGTGACTTTATGGAAGAAACTGTTGGCAGGTAGCGTCCCTTGCTGCGCGTATTCGACTTCCGTGATCACTGTTTTGACGCGCAATGTTGAGGTGTCCAGCATGACTTCCATACCGGGACGAATCTGTAGGAGATTATCGTCCTCACTCTTGGATTGAATCCTGTTCTGAATTTTGTTGAGCAGATCGGGGTCTTGCAAGGCATAGTCACTCGCCAGCACGGTGGTGACGGTGCGGATATCACTCTTGTCGAAGAGCCAGGTTTCGAATGCGGTGACCTTCTTGGGGTCGCCTGCACCGAGTGTCTCCGTAATACCGATGCCACACTCACCGAAAAAGTCTGGGCCGATTTCGATGGCGAATGATGGGTCGAAGTAATCGTCTCCGAGAACGTACGTGTACGTTTTTACGGAGGAGGGGCCGGCCTCCGGTTCCTCGCCGACCATGCCGGGCGGGATCACGCCGACCGGTGGTGCTCCAGGCAGGGGAACGCCGGGTGTGACACCTGTCGCAGGTACCACTTCTGTCGCTCGCTGTTTGCGCCCGGCGAGCAGGTACCAGAGCGCCAGCACGATCAGCACGATCACCAGCACCGCTCCCAGGAAGCGGATGAGCGTGTTGAGCAGTCCGCCGGTCGTTTGTGCCGCCGCTTCTTCAGCTTCCCACGTCTTAAGCAGACCGGGTAGATTTGTTTGTAGATTTCTCAGAGCGGGGAGTCTGTCAGCAATGTTGTACCGTCCTGCCTCAGCGTCAGCCACAGCGGCATCGAGATCTTCCTTCAGAAGTTTGGCATCATTGCGCCACGGGATCGTGCGGAGTTTGGGCATATCGGTACCTATACCCAAGTTTTCGCGCAGTGCCTGTGCATCGTTGGTGCGCAGATACTCCTCGGCAACTCCCGCCAAATAGACAGAGCGGAAATCTGCCCGCAGTTTGCCGGGATTAGCATCCTCCCATTCCACGGGGAATACGCCCCATCCCAGGATCAGACCAATAACGACGCCCAATGCAATTGAGATGAGGATCTTGTACTTATCCCAGATGGGCTGGATTTTGACCATAACCTGCGCAAAAATCGTAAAAGCTTTGGCGAGTAATGTGTCTAGCATAGCTAACTCCCTCCAGTTAAAGTGTTGCCGTTGTCTACAAAAGATGACTGTAAGAACCTATCCGAAAATTCATCGTTGGCGCACCAGAAATGCTCGCAAGCATGATTTTTTGGATAGAATCTAAATCAATGATAAACACAATCGCAGAAAGTATTACATACTGAAATCATAATATCATAAAATAGAAATAAACACAACTTTTATCCTAAAAACTGTATGGTGCTGATGAAGCCATCGCAATGCCGCCGGATTGGAGAATCCAATTGGTGCAAATTCGTGAAGATTCGTGGTGAAAGCTGGCTCCGTGACCTCTTATCGTCTATCCCAAGATCACCACGACGTGGTTTTCCTCACCCAGCTTGTCCGCCGGGACGAGGGTGCCATCCAGGGTTTCTCCGTTCAGCGTGAGCGACTGAACGCCACGACAGACGCCGTGGGGATTCTTGACGTCGATGTGCACCGTGCTCCCTCGGAAGCGGCGGGTGGCGGTGAAGCCGGGCCACGTGGACGGGATGCACGGGTCGATGCGCAGGCCATCCAGCTCCGGGCGGATGCCCAGGATGTACTGCGTCGCGCTGAAGTAAGCCCAGGCTGCCGCGCCGGTGAGCCACGAAGTGCGCGTGTTGCCCGCTCGCGGCGAGAACGTGGAGTAGGTGGTCTGCCCCTGCACGTAAGGTTCGCTCTGGCGGAGCTCGGCGCGGTCGTTGTAGGCCGCGGGCATAAAGTCCCGGTAATACTCGTAGGCCTGGTCGCCGTGCCCTAGCAGACATTCCGCCATCACACCCCAGCCCTGCGTGTGGTTGAAGATGCCGGCGTTCTCCTTGATGCCGGGGTTGAAGACCAGGGCGCGCATCACGTCCACCGGCATGTTGACGAAGGCCGGCGCGCAGAGCATCAGGCCGTAGGGCGTCGCCAGCCGCTCCTTGACGGTTTGCATACAGCGCTCCGCCTGCTCCGGCGTCGCGCTCCCGCTGATGACCGACCAGATTTGCGTGTTCAGGTAGACCTGCCCCTCCGGGCTTTCCTTCGTGCCGTATACCGTGCCGTCGTCCCCAATGGCCCAGATGAACCAGTCGCCGTCCCAGGCACATTTCTGGATGTTGGCTTCCAGCGTCTCGCGCTGCGCCAGTGCCCAGGCGGCTTCTTCTGGCTTGCCGAGCCGCTCGGCGATTTCGGCGTAAATCGTCAGGCCGAGTCGCACCTGGAAGGCGACGAACAAGCTTTCGCCGTAGTAGCCGAGTTTGAGGCAGTCGTTCCAGTCGGCGTGTAGGCCGCAGGGCAGGCCGTGTGCGCCGGTACGCTCCAGGTTGAATTCCAGCGCGCGGCGCAAATGGCCGAATACCGTCGCCTCGCCCTCGTCGGCGTAGGGCAGTACCTTGTCGTAGAAGCTCAGATCGCCGGTCTCGCCCACCATCGCGGGGACGACGTTGAAAAACCACAGGCAGTCGTCGGAGCGGTAATCCTCGTCGGGGGGGGGAGACTCGTGGCCGGGCCGGTGGTCGAACGGTTGGATGACGGGGATCGCACCGCCATTGGAAACCTGCCCGGTCAGCATCAATTCGAGGCGCGCCTGCGCTTCTTCCGGGATGGCGGCGGCGACGCCCAAAATGTCCTGTACCGAATCGCGGTAGCCCAGGCCGTCGCGCTCGCCGTTGTAGACCAGGCTCGCAGCCCGCGACCACGCGAAGGTGATGAGGCAGTTGTAGAGGCCCCACACGTTGACCGTGTGATTGAAATCCTCATCCGGCGTCTCGACTATCAAACTGCCGAGGCGGGCGTGCCAGGCGTCCTTGAGCTTTTGCAGCTCGGCAGCGGCACGCTCGAGCGAGCCGAACTCAGCCACGGCGCGCTTGCCCACCACGCGTGCGTCGCCGATGCCGAGCATCACCAGCACCTCACGGCTCTCGCCGGGCTGGAGTGTCAACGTGGTGTGCAGTGTCCCGCAGGAATTGTCGCCGTAGGCGTTGCTGTTGGTACACTGGCCTTGTTCCACCACGAGCGGGTTGTGGTAGCTGCGGTACGGGCCGATAAACGCCTCCCGGCTGGTGTCGTACCCTTCCAGGGGCGCGCCGACCAAGGCCATCCACGTCTGGTTGGCCTTGTAGTGCAGCAGTGTCTCCTCGTCGCGGGGCGTCAGGTTGTCCTCGATGGCGATCCGCAGCAGATTGTCGTCGGTCAGGGAGCCGCGCACGATGAAGAGCGAGTATTGCAGGTTGACCTGATCCTGGAACGTCATCCACTGGTTGGTGAACTCGCAGTAGGTAAACACGTCGATGTCACGCGGGCGGTCGCTCTCGTTGGTCACTTTCAGCCGCCAATACTCGAAGGTCTGTCCCAGGGGGACGAAGTACGTGGCCTCGGCCGCGATGCCGGCATAGCGTGACTCGAAGACGGAGTAGGCTGTGCCGTGCCGGCAGGTGGACTGGTACTGGTCGAGCGGCTTGCCCACCGGTTGCCACGAAGCCGACCAGTAATCGCCGTTTTCGCGGTCGCGCAGGTAGAAGTAGCGCCCTGGCTGATCCATCGGGATGCTGTTGAAAAACAGGCGCATAAAGCGCCCGCGCGCCCCTGATTTGTAGAAGCCGTAGCCGCCGGCGTTGTTGGTGATGATCGCGCCGTACTCCGTGGAACCTAGATAGTTGCTCCACGATTGCGGCGTGTCGGGCCGGGTGATGACGTATTCTTTCGCCTCGTCGTCGAAGTAACCGTATTGCATGGATAATTCCCCCTGAAATTGTGATAGTTTTCCCTAAGCATACATCGAAATCTCAAAATCGGAAAGTTCACACCTTATGGATTCCATTCGCTGTTTGGTTGCGCGCGCGCAGTTGCGCCGCTTTCTGCTGTAACTGGTGGAAGTATTCCGTCTCGGTAATTGCGGTCACCTGATGCACCTTTTTGACTTCATTAATCTCGATGTGTAGTTCGAGGACCTGTATTTTCAGGCGCGTCTCGCGCGCGGTCACTTCCTGCGCCATGCGGTCGAAGATGCGCGCTAAATTGCCCAGATCATCGCGCCGCCGGGTTTCCGGGAGGAGCAGACTCGCGTGGTACTCGCCGCGTTCCAACATTTCTGCCGCGGAGGTCAACTGCTGCAGAGGTCGCCCGATGCCGCGTGCCAGTCTGATGGCAATACTGATGGCCAGCCCAGTCACGACAATCAAGGCAATGATTAACTGAGTGCGGATTTGCCGGGTGAGGGTCGTGATTTTGGCATCGGTGGTCTGAATAGGCCGGGAGAATTCGTCAATGTACGTGGTCGCCGCGATCATGAAGGTGACGTTGTGGAACGGTTCGGCCACTGGCGTCATGACCATGTACTTTTGCCGGGTGGATGTGTCTGGGTCCAGCCAGTCGTAATAACCGGCCGTTTCCACACCGGCGAGGCTGGATTCAAAGACGACCCAAAAAGTGGGGAGTTTCTCGGCCAGTTCGCTCATCGGGTGATCAATCAGGGCAGTGTTGGGATGCAGGCGCACCAGACCCGTGCCGGCTTCGTAGAGCACGGTGTAGCCGGTTTCGCCAACTTTTTGAACGGCGATGTTCTGGAAAGTTTTGCTAGTTTGC
>JBNGDO010000117.1:0-16773 GCA_049975385.1 Anaerolineae bacterium
TTTCCCTGGCCCCCCGGCAAGGAACCCCAAGACAATCCCAAAGTTGAGGCCATCGCCCAAGCCGCCCGTGAACTGGTAGAAAAGCGCGATCGTTGGCTAAATCCGGGTAGTTTATCCGCCAGCGCTTTGAAAAAGCGCACCTTGACCAACCTGTACAACCAACGGCCCACGTGGTTGGCCCTGGCCCACGAAAAACTGGATGAGGCCGTGTTCGACGCTTACGGCTGGCCCCACGATCTGAGCGACGATGAAATTTTGGAAAGGCTGTTGGCGTTGAATTTGGAACGGGCGGGAGTTTTAGAGTGATAGGGCTTACGCAAGCGCGCATAAATTTACCGCAGAGCACGCGGAGATCGCTGAGATTTTGTGCGTTGTGAACAACGCTATTTCTCTGCGTACTCGGCGCTCTCTGCGGTGGAAAAGTATTTCATTGCGTAGGTCCTGAACTATTTGTCGAGTGTGTACTGCTGGAAAAATTCCCACATCACCCGCGTGGCGTCGATGTCTTTCGTAGTGTGCCCGACGATGGCCTTCGGCAACGTCCCGCCGCCGGGCCAGGCGTGCCCGCCGCCGTGGATGGTGTAGAAGGGGACCTCGGTGCCCTGGTCGCATCCGATGTATTTGATGCCGGTCACTTCTCCTTGCGTGGGAAGTTCGACCGGCGTTTCGTTACACCCGTTTTGTTTTGCCCACTGCGCCACCCAATCTGGGATCACGGGGAAGGGAGCGTCGAACGGCCCCGATGGGCCGCCGTCGTAGGGGACGATCTGGTCGTCGGTCCCGTGGAAGGCGATCATCGGCACGGTGTACGTGGGACGGCATTTGTCCAACGGATAGAGATGCGCGCCTGCGACCGTCCCGATGGCGGCGATGCGCTCGGAGAGTTCGCATGCCAGCAGATACGACATCCCGCCGCCGTTTGACAGCCCGTTGGCGTAGATGCGGGTGGGGTCGATGTTGTATTCGCGTTCCAGCTTGTCGATCAGATCGGAGATAAACGTGACGTCTTCCATTTGAGGATTCAACGAGTCAGTAGTTCCATGCGCGCCCCAACGTTTGGGAAAGTCTGTTCCGGAAGGGTAGACGACGATGAATCCGTATTCGTCCGCCAGGGGATCCCATTGGCTGACATCGCGCTGGTTCGCGGGCCATTGCGCGAACCCGTGGAGGGTGATGACGAGCGGCGCCGGTGTATTGGGATCGTAGCTCGGCGGCACGTACAACAGGTACTCGCGCCGCACGCCGGAGGAGATGAGCGTTCCGTTGGTTTTGTTGGACACCGTATATGCAAGCGCCATCGCCAGCAAGAGCACTACCGGCACGGCGACGATGAGGCCGACCACGCGCAGTATCTTTTTCCCTGGTGTAACGCCTGTCTTTTTCATTTGAAGTATCCGTTGTGTTCTAGTCTGTAATGCTTTCCTGGGATGCAATATACGCAATCGCTGCCTCGGCGATAAAACCTGAACGGGTCTCGCCATACGTATAAGCGTATTTGTCCATCAAGCTCAAGATGCGCTCCGGCAGCGTGATGTTGACGCGCCGCGTCTTGCCGGATAGTTTTGTGATGTCCACCGTCACGAAAGCCCAGATGCCATCTTCGTAGTCGGGATTGCTTTGGTGATATTCGACTGTTTGCGGTGTGGGGACAGGCTCGCCATCCAACAATAACCTTTCCAGGTGACATTCGATTGCCTCGACGACTTGTTCCAGCGCTTCGTCGAGCGTTCCCCCCGCGCTGAAGCAACCGGGTACATCAGGCACGGTGACGCCATAATCGCTTTCAGGGTCTTTGTGTACAACGACTGGGTACCGCATACGCCCTCACTTTCTCTCTTTCCAGGACCAACGGAGGCTTTTTCTACTTCCTTGTCTTCTTTACACCCTTTTCTTCGACCTGCTTTTGCAGCTCGTACAGCTTGGTGATCGCGTCCAGCGGCGTCAAGCTGTTAACGTCGATTTGCCGCAACGCCTCCACCACAGGCGGCTCCTGCGCGATGAGCATCGGTTGGAACAGCCCCGGCTCCTGAACTTGTGTGCCGGGGCGGAATTCGCCGCTTTCCAGTTCTTCGAGCAGCCCCTCGGCGCGGTGGACGACGGGCGCGGGAATGCCTGCCAGCCGCGCGACGTGGATGCCGTAGGAGCGGTCCGCGCCGCCGGGCACGACTTTGTGCAGGAAGACCACGTCGCGCCCTTCCTCGGCGACCGCCAGGTTGAAGTTGCGCACGTGCGGCAAGTGCTCCGCCATCTCGATCAGCTCGTGGTAGTGGGTGGCGAAAAGCGTCCGCGCGCGGCGTTCCGGGTGGTTGTGCAGGTATTCGACCACCGCCCAGGCGATGGCCATGCCGTCGTAGGTGCTGGTGCCGCGCCCGACTTCATCCAGGATGAGGAGGCTCTGCGGCGTGGCGTGATTGAGGATGTTCGCCGTCTCCACCATCTCCACCATAAACGTGGACTGTCCCGCCGCCAGTTCGTCGGAAGCGCCGATGCGCGTGAAAATGCGGTCCACCACGCCGATGTGCGCCCGCTCTGCCGGTACGAAGCTGCCGATCTGCGCCATCAGCACGATGAGGGCGTTTTGCCGCAAGAATACCGATTTTCCCGCCATATTCGGCCCGGTGATGATGTGGATGCGGCTTTCTTCGTCCATTGCCAGATCGTTGGGGACGAACGGATCGCGCTGCGCGTGTTCCACGACGGGATGCCGTCCGCCTTCGATGGCGAGCACCGGCGCGACCTCGAACGTAGGCCGCACGTAGTGCTGTCGCGCGGCGACCTCCGCCAGCGCCGCCGCTACGTCGATTCGCGCCAATGCCTGCGCCGTCGCCAGCAAGGCTTGCGCCCGCGCCGCCACCCGCTCGCAGATTTCGCGGAAAAGGCGCGATTCCAGTTCGGCGATGCGCTCCTCGGCATTGAGCACCAGGCTCTCGTACTCTTTCAACTCCGGCGTGATATAGCGCTCGGAATTGACCAGCGTTTGCTTGCGGATGTAGTGATCGGGCACGAGGGATGTGTTCGCTTTGGTCACTTCGAGGTAGTACCCGAAGACCTTGTTGTACCCTACCTTGAGGTTTTTGATGCCGGTGCGCTCGCGTTCCTTACTTTCCAGGTCGGCGATCCAATCGCGGGCGTCTTTCGTCGATAGCAGGATGCCGTCCAGTTCGGCGGAGAAGCCCTGGCGGATCAATCCCCCCGCGCTGACCTGTGCCGGTGGCTCGTCCACGAGCGCATCCGCAATCAGCCCCGCAATCTCCGGCAACGCCTCCAATCCCTCAAGCAATTCCCCAAACCCATTCGCCGCTTCGCCCATTCTCTCATTCGCTAATTCGCTGATTCGCCCATTCGCCGATTCTATTTTCCCCCGCAATTCCGGCACAAGCTCCAACGTCGCGCGGATGCCGGTGAGGTCGCGGGGGGAAGCGCGCCCGGCGAGTACGCGCGTCGTCATCCGCTCCAAATCGGGGATGGACTTGAGCGCCTGGCGGACCTGCGCTCGCAAGATGCCGTCGTCCACGAAACCTTGCACCTGATCCAGACGTATTTTCAGTTCGGCGGTGTCCAGCAGTGGCTGCGCGAGCCGCGTGCGCAGCAGCCGACCGCCCATCGGCGTGCTGGTCGCGTCGATGACGCCCAGCAGCGAGCCGTGTTTTTCACCACGCAGTGTCTCCGTAATCTCGAGATTGTGCTGCGTCGCGGCGTCGATGCCCATAAAGCGATCGGTGGCGTAGGTGCTCAGCCCCGTAATCTGCGGCAACAGGCCTTGCTGCGTCTCCTGGAGGTAGGTGAGCGCCGCGCCCGCCGCGCGAACTGCCAGCGGTTTGCCCTCGCAGCCGAACCCTTGCAGCGTCCGTACACTGAAGTGTTCCAGCAACGTCTGCCGCGCGGCAGTTTCCTCGAAACGATAACCAGGCCACGGCGTGATATTCGAAGTGATCGATCCTGCCAGCACTTCTTCCATGCGCGTCGCCGGTTGGTCGGGATCGCGCTCTTTCCACGAGCCGATTTTGGGGATCAGCACCTCACGCGGTTGCAGGCGGGCCAATTCCTGCCGGACGGCATTGAGGATGCCGCCCGCGTGGTCGCCATCCTCTTCTAGCTGCGTGGTGGCGAATTCGCCCGTCGAGATTTCCGCGTAGGCCACGCCTGCCCGCTTGCCGTCGATGATCACGGCGGCGAGGTAGTTGGGACGCTTTTCATCCAGCATCTCCGGTTCTGTAATGGTGCCGGCGGTCACGACGCGCTCGATGCGGCGCTCCATCGGCCCGCGACCGGTGGGTTCGCCCACTTGCTCGGCGATGGCGACGCGGTAGCCTTTCTCGATGAGGCGGGCGATGTAGCCCTCGACGGCGTGATGGGGCACACCCGCCATAGGCACGCGCACGCCCTTTGCTACAGGCCGTGAGGTGAGGACGAGGTCCAGCTCGCGCGCGGCGATCTCGGCATCTTCGTCGAAGGTCTCGTAAAAGTCACCCAGACGGAAGAAGAGAATCGTGTCTGGGTAACGGGCTTTCAAATCCAGGTATTGTCTGCGTATTGGTGTGGTTTCTTTCTTACTCATACGCAGGATTATACTCGCGAGCGGGACAAGAGGCAAGAAAGGGAAATGGGAAATGAGTAACGAGTAACGAGAAATGGGAAATGAGTTTCTTGAAAAAGATAAACCACGAATCTACACGAATCTCCACTAATTCTGATCTATATTCGTGAAAATTCGTGCAGATTCGTGGTTGAATTGTGTATTTACGCGAGCATAGGCATCCAGATATCGTGTTTTTTGCCGAATTCGATGGCGGATTCGTAACCTGCGTCAGCGTGCCGGACGACGCCCAGGCCCGGATCGGTGGTGAGGACGCGCTCCAGGCGACGCGCGGCGGCGGGCGTGCCGTCCGCGACAATCACCTGCCCGGCGTGCTGCGAGTACCCAATGCCCACGCCGCCGCCGTGGTGGAAACTCACCCACGTCGCGCCGCCCACAGCGTTGATGAGCGCGTTGAGGATGGGCCAGTCGGAGATGGCGTCGGAGCCGTCCTTCATCGCTTCGGTCTCGCGGTTGGGGCTGGCGACGGACCCGGCGTCCAGGTGATCTCGCCCGATGACGATGGGGGCGCTGATGCGTCCATCGGCGACCGCGTCGTTGAACGCCAAGCCGGCCCGGGCACGCTCACCGTAACCGAGCCAGCAGATACGCGAGGGCAACCCCTGCCACGCGACCTGCTCCTGTGCCATCTTGATCCAGCGGACGAGGTGTTCGTCCTCCGGGAAGAGGTCCATAATGATGCGGTCGGTTTCGTAGATGTCGTTGGGATCGCCGGAGAGTGCGACCCAGCGGAAAGGCCCCTTACCCTCGCAGAAGAGTGGGCGGATGTAGGCCGGGACGAAGCCGGGATAGCTAAAGGCCTCCTTCAGCCCGTTGTCGAACGCGCGCTGGCGCAGGTTGTTGCCGTAATCGAAGACGACGGCCCCGCGTTTCTGCATCTCGACCATCGCCGCGCAATGCTCCGTCATTGTGCGGATGGCCTCGGCCTGGTAACGCTGCGGATCACTTTCGCGTAGTGCCACGGCTTCCGCCAACGTCATTCCGTTGGGGACGTAGCTCAGCGGATCGTGGGCCGGGGTCTGGTCGGTCACCACGTCGGGAATGACGCCGCGCCGCAGTAGCTCCGGGAACACGTCGCCCGCGTTACCGATGAGACCGATGGCGTAGGCTTCGCCCCTGACGCGACGCTCTTCGAGCGCGCGCAGCGCCGCGTCGAGGTCGTCCATCACCGCGTTGACGTAGCGGTGCTTGAGCCGTCGCTCGGCGCGCCACGGATCGACTTCGACGATGAGGCCCACGCCTTCGTTCATCGTGATCGCCAACGGCTGCGCGCCGCCCATCTCGCCCAATCCGGCGGTGAGCGTGAATCTCCCCTTGAGCGAAGCGTGCTGGCCGAAGTGCTGGCGAGCTAGCGCGCCTAACGTCTCGTACGTACCTTGCAGAATGCCCTGCGTGCCGATGTAGATCCACGAGCCGGCCGTCATCTGCCCGTACATAATCAGCCCGGCGCGCTCCCACTTGTCGAAGTTCTCCTGCGTGGCCCACGCCGGGACGATGTTGGAGTTGGCGATCAGTACGCGGGGTGCGTCCTCGTGCGTCTTGAAGACGGCGACCGGCTTGCCCGATTGCACCAGCAAGGTGTCGTCCACATCCATTTTTTGCAACGTTGCCAGGATGGCGTCGAACGCCTCCCAGTTGCGGGCCGCTTTTCCGCGCCCGCCGTAAACGATGAGATTGTCGGGGTCTCCCGCTACCTCGGGGTCCAGGTTGTGCTGGAGCATGCGAAATGGGGCTTCCAACAGCCAGTTCTTACAGTGCAGTTGTGTGCCGCGCGGGGGATGAACGATACGTTTTGTCATACTTGACCTCCTTGTTACTCGTTACTTGTTGCTGGAATCTTGCATCCTGCATCCTGCCTCTTGCATCCTGCATCCTGTCTGGGATAAAAAAAGCTGGCACACGTGAACATGTCCAGCTTCTCTAAGCGAAAGAGCGTGTCAGGGGGAGCTTATAGCAAAGGCTCAAGCGCTTCTACAGCGCGGTGCATCTCCAGGAATACCAGACCGAGCTTGGCATGCTGATGGGCTAGCACCGTGAGCACAGCTTCCTCGCCAGCGGACATCAAAATGACGTAGCCTCTATCGCCCTTGATATAGACTTGCTCAAGTATGCCCCGGCGCAGTTCGCTAGCGATCCGTTCGCCCAGGGATAACATCGCCGCCGACATCGCGGAAACACGGTCTTCTTCCGAACCGGCAGGCAAGGCCGAGGCGATGACCAGGCCATCAACGCTGACGATGGCAGAGGCTTCGATATCTGTGGTGCCGGATTGTAGCGTGTATAGCGCTTCCGTGAGACGTTCTGTGCGGGATATGGTCATTGTCCCCTCCTGGGATAAGAGTCAAAAGTCCAAAATCAATAGTACCACAAGTACTAGCGCCTGTCAATTTGACAGACGGCAATTTGACAGGCGGCCTTTTGAACTTACAATCGGGCGTTATAATGGTGATAGAACAGGCGGCACTCAGGGGAAATCCCTCCTTTGTATGGCGTGCCGGGCAGGAACGGCGCCTGGCGATGACGCGCCAGTATGCCCCGCTGGAAGGCCGTCGCGTGCTGGACGTGGGGTGCGGGGTGGGGATGTACACCTCGGCCTTTCTGCGGTACACGCCGCACGTTTTTGGTGTGGAAATTGAGACTGGTCGCGCGTGCGAAGCCCGAACACGGACACAGGGTGTGGCTCGAGCGGTGGGCGAGAGGCTCCCCTTCGCTGCTGGCACCTTCGATGTGATTTTTTCGCACGAGGTGCTGGAGCACGTCGCGGACGATCGCCTGTGCGCGCGGGAGATGGTGCGCGTGACCCGGCCCGCTGGTCGCATCGTGATCTTCGTCCCCAACCGGGCCTATTTCTTCGAGACGCACGGCCTTTACTGGCGTGGTGTCTATCACTTCGGCAACAAACCGTTGATCAACTGGTTGCCCGACGCGCTGCGGAACCGCCTCGCGCCACACGTCCGCGCGTACACCGGGCGCGGTCTGCGGAGTCTGTTCGCTGATTTGCCCGTGCGCGTCGTCGTTCATACACAAATCTATCCCGGGTACGACAACATCGTCGCACGCGTGCCGCGCCTGGGGCATTATTTGCAGCGCATCACGTATGCGATGGAACGTACGCCATTGCGCTTTTTCGGCTTGTCACACTTGCTCGTGTTGGAGGTGTTGGAAAAGGACGATGACACAGGAAGATAACGCTCATCCGGATTATAACGTGCTGGTTGCCGTGCGCGACACCGATGATCTTCCGCTGATCACATTGGCGTGCCGTCTAGCACGCCAGCGGAACGGTGAAGTGTGCGTACTTACAGTAGCGGCTTCGCAAATCCAACCGGCGTGGTTGACACTTCCGGAATCCTGCGGGGGCCTTCCGGTTGAGGTTGCGGTTCGTACGGATACGAATATCAGCGAAGCTATTTTGCGTGAAGTGCGGCAGCGTGGTACGGATCTGCTGATGTTGGGATGGGGTGGACGGCGGGGGCAGGAGTTGCACGTCTTGGGGCGCACGTTAGACCCGGTTGTGCAGCGTGCCGCCTGTGACGTTATTTTGGTGCGTAATGCGAGTTTAACGGATATTCAGCGGGTGCTCATTCCGGCAGCCGGTGGCCCCAACGCGCCCGAGGGTTTGGATGTCGCCCGCGCGCTTGCCCCTGAAGCAGATATCACGACGCTGTACGTTGCCGCAGAGACGTTGGGACCGGCGGAGGTGCTCGCCGGCGAGATGCGCTTAGAAACGATGGCGCGTCGATTGCCGCCCGAAGATCGCGCGTACATCAGCACTCGTGTCATCCAGGCATCCAGCCCGTCCGCCGGCATTCTGCGTGAAGCTGCGCAGGGCTATGATCTACTCATCATCGGTGCGGGCAACGAGGATGTAGTTAGTCGCTTTATTTTTGGTAACATTCCACAGACGGTAGCCGCCGCTTCGCCCATCCCGGTTATGATCGTGCGACGCCACTTAACCCCAATCGACACAATTTGGCGGCGCATCTGGACCTTCGTTTTTGGTCTCGTGCCTTCCTTGACGCTTCAGGAAAGGGCTGAAATCGCCAAAAATATCCGCCATAATTCCCGCGCCAGTACCGACTTTTCTGTGATGATTACCCTCGCGGCGGCAATTGCCGCGTTGGGATTGCTTATCAACAGCCCGGCGGTCATTATCGGCGCGATGTTGGTGGCCCCACTGATGTCATCTATCTTGGGGATGGGAATGGCACTGGTGATCGGCGACGCGCGCTTTTTCTGGACGGCGTTTGGCACGGCGTTCCGCGGGATGATACTGGCGATTGTGACGGGATTTGCCGTCGGTGCGCTAACGCCGGGTGCATCGGCTACGGCGGAAATTCTTGGCCGTGCCAGCCCTTCGGTGTTGGACCTGGTCATTGCGTTGGTGTCTGGGGCGGCAGCAGCGTATGCGTTATGCCGCCGGGATGTGTCGGCGGCGCTGGTCGGTGTGGCGATTGCGGCAGCATTGGCGCCCCCGCTCACCACCGTCGGCATCGGTTTGGTGCTGCGCCAGTGGTGGATTGCCGGTGGCGCGCTGTTGCTCTTTGTCACGAATATGATCGCCATTATCGGCGCCGGTGGTTTGGTGTTCTTTTTGATGGGCTTTCGTCCCACGCCCGGCGATGCAGGACGTACCCGGGTGTTGCGCCGCGGATTTCAAGGCGTCGCGCTTTTGCTTGTATTGGTGACGGTATCCCTCGTGCTCTTGACCAGAAAGTCCTTGGCGGAGGTGCGACTGAATCACGAAATCGAGGCGGCGTTGCAGAACGAAGTCGGCGATATACCTGGCGGCGAACTGGTCAACTGGAAGATCACCGAAACAGAATCGGACGGGACGCTCCACATCGACGTGACCATTCGCGCGTTGTCGACGCTCGCCTATGCGGAGGCACGGACGGTACAGGAAAACGTAGCGGCGGAGCTTGCGCGCCCTATCGCGCTTTCGTTGGGTGTGGTGCCCGCGACGCGTTTGCAGGCCTACATCCCTCCCACGCCGACCGAGACCCCCACGATGACGCCCACCGGTTTGCCCACCGCTACACCGACGCCGACGAACACGCCGACTGCGACCGCGACGCCGTCGCCGACGTCCACGCCCACACCCACGGCGACTGCGACTGCAACGCCCACGCCTACCCCGACGGTCACATCTACGCCAACACCGATGCCTACGGTTACCCCGTGGGTGGTGTTCGTGACGGACGTGGGACGGGCCGGGTTGCGCGTGCGTTATTCACCGGATGGCACGGTGATGGGACACATTGCCGAAGGCACTGCCGTGATGGTGGAGGATGGGCCGGTCGTCGTTGGTGAGACGACGTGGTATCGTGTCATCTCCACGATAGATCGGCTGGAAGGCTGGGTAGCGGCAGAGTATCTCGCGCTGGCCGTGCCCTGATCGGACTGAACGAGGGAGGCGCTATGCAGTACAATCCAGGATTCGCGCATATTTACAATCTGCGCTGGGGCGGCTTTGCGAATCGTGTCGCGCCGCGTATCCGTGAATTCTACGAGCGGACGCCGCTTGGGCAGGTGAACAAGTCTATGCTCGATCTGTGCTGCGGCACTGGCCAACTGGCTCTGCATTTCCTGGAAAATGGTTACGATGTCACCGGTCTGGATCTTTCCCCGGCGATGTTACGCTACGC
This sequence comes from Anaerolineae bacterium, assembly GCA_049975385.1. Classification (GTDB taxonomy): domain Bacteria; phylum Chloroflexota; class Anaerolineae; order B4-G1; family SLSP01; genus DSWT01. Next base: position 10,246 of record JBNGDO010000117.1, read on the forward strand.
CGTCGAAAACACGCAGGTGTATGTCGATCAGGGACGCGCGCGTTTTGTGGAAGGCGATGCGGCTGACTTCACACTGAACAGGCAGTTTGGGCTCGTGATTTCCACTTTCGACGCGCTCAACCATTTGCCCGATATGGACGCTTTACTGGGGTGTTTCCGTTCTGTTTTTGCAGTTTTGGAGCAGGAGGGATGTTTCATCTTCGATCTCAATACGCATCACGGGTTGCAGCGTTGGTCTGATACCAGCGTGCAAATGACCGATGATGTGGCTATCTTCACCCGGGGTGTGTTTGTAAAGGAACAAAGGCGATTCTACACGCAGATTTCGGGGTTCCTGCGTACAGAGGGTGGGCTTTACGAGCGTTTCGATCAGACGGCGTTCAACACGATTTTCGAGATGGATGCGGTCCACGCGGCGCTGCTCGAAGCGGGTTATCGTAGTGTCTATTGCGCGCGCTTCGACGATCTAACGACGCCGCTTGACGATCCAGAAACTGAACCGCGCGTGTTTTTCGTCGTGGAGAAATAGGGGCCTGACCACGCAAATCCTTGCACAATGAGCAAAGAAAACGGGCGTTGCAAGCCCTTTTGGTTCCGGTTTATCCGGGTTTAGGAGGAGATAATGTCTTTACGCAAAGCTGTGCGCGAAAGCGCCTTTAATCTGGCCCGTCGTGATTTAGCGATTTTCTTGGAAGAACACGAGGAGGATCTGATAAAGATTTTCCGCGAGGAAATGCAGCAGTTGGATGACGATTTACCCGAGGAGGCGATGTTTATTGACCTCAATCTGGTCGGCATTGGGGATATGATCCTCAAAGCGGCGCTGCACGCGATACGCCGCTTCCTACGCGAAGTGCCCGACAAGTCTCCCGACGCCGACGCTGTGACTCGCTCGAAAAATCGCTCTGAGGCCGAGGTGAAGCCTGTGGAGAATGTGCCCTTCTGGAAGCGTAAGTCCTGACTGAATTTCAGCCGGTTGCCTCACTTGCTAGATTAGCCTCTCGTCGTATAATATAGAACATCTGATCGATAATGTGATATTGATTTACTGATCCGGTTATAAGAACTAAAGCCATTCCGTACCTAACAGGCGTATAAGCGTTTAGTAAATTCCGACTGGATCAGTCAGCGCCTGCGGATGACGGCTGCGCATAGTAAGAAATTCCTCAAGCATCGCACGTAATCCTGCGCTGATTTGCTCGTTCGGTGATTCGTTCATTCCCTGATTCCGACAGGAGGTATTGCATGTCCGGATTTGAGCTTGTTTCGAGTTTCAAACCCACTGGTGATCAACCGCAGGCGATTGCGCAGTTGGTGGATGGTGTGAACAAAGGCTATCGCCATCAAGTGCTCAAGGGGGCGACCGGCACGGGGAAGACGTTTGCGATGGCACAGGTCATCGCACAGACTCAGCGACCCACGCTTGTATTGGCGCACAACAAGACGCTCGGCGCGCAGCTCTACTCCGAGTTCCGCGAGCTGTTCCCCCAAAACGCCGTCGAGTACTTCGTCTCGTACTACGACTACTACCAGCCCGAAGCCTACGTCCCGCAGCACGACCTCTACATCGAGAAGGACGCCGACATCAACGACGAGATCGACCGGCTGCGATTGGCGGCGACGGCGGCGGTGCTCACGCGGCGCGACGTCGTCGTCGTGGCGTCGGTCTCGGCGATCTACGCGCTCGGCAATCCGCAGGAATGGGGGCGCGTCATCCTGCCGTTGAATGTGGGGCAGTCGATTCGCCGCGAGACGGTGATGCGCCACCTGGTCAACATCTACTACACCCGCAACGATCTCGAATTCAAGCGCGGCACCTTCCGCGCGCGCGGCGACGTTCTCGAAATCCGCCCGGCCTACACCGAGACGGCCTTCCGCGTCTCCTTCTGGGGCGATGAGGTCGAGCGCATCACCGAGGTCAACCCGCTCACCGGCGAGGTGCTGGATTCGCCGCCGGAGATCAAAATCTTCCCCGCGAAGCACTACGTCACGTCCGAGGAGCGCACGAAGCAGGCGCTGGTCGATATCGAGAACGAGCTGGAAGCGCGCCTGGAGGAGTTCAACGCGCAGGGGAAGCTGCTGGAAGCGCAGCGCATCGAACAGCGCACGCGCTACGACCTGGAGATGATCCGCGAGATCGGCTATTGCTCCGGCATCGAGAACTACTCGCGCCACATGGACCAGCGCCAGCCGGGCGAGCCGCCGTGGACGTTGCTCGACTACTTCCCCGCCGACTTTTTGCTCATTGCAGACGAGTCGCACATGTCAATCCCGCAGGTGCGGGGGATGTTCTTCGGGGATCGCAGTCGTAAGCAGACGTTGGTGGATTACGGGTTCCGCCTGCCGTCGGCGCTCGACAACCGCCCGCTGACCTTCGACGAATTCAACGAGCGACTGAACCAGGTGATCTACACCACCGCCACCCCCGCCGATTATGAACTGGCGCTCGCCGAACAGGTGGTTGAACAGGTCATCCGCCCCACCGGCATCCTCGATCCCGAAATCGTGGTGCTGCCGACGAAGGGCCAGGTGGACGACCTCGTGGGCCGCATCCGCGAGCGGGTGGAACAGGGGCAGCGCGTGCTCGTCACCACGCTGACCAAGAAGATGTCCGAAGACCTCGCCGACTATCTGCGCGAGTTGAACATCAAAGTCACTTACCTGCACAGCGAGGTGCAGACGATCGAGCGCGTGGAGATTCTGCGCGACCTGCGCCTGGGCCAGTACGATGTGCTGGTGGGCATCAACCTCCTGCGCGAGGGCCTCGACTTGCCGGAGGTGAGCCTCGTGGCGATCCTCGACGCGGACAAGCAGGGCTTCCTGCGCAGCGCCACGGCCCTCATCCAGACGATGGGCCGCGCCGCCCGCCACACGGAGGGCACCGTCATTATGTACGCCGATGTGATGACCGACGCGATGCGCGAGGCTATTGATGAGACGAACACCCGTCGCGCTAAGCAGGAGGCGTACAACGAAGAGCACGGCATTGTCCCGCAGACGATCATCAAGGAAGTGCACGACCTCACCGACCGCGTCCGCGCCGCAACGCAGAAAGAGGAGGAGCGCGAACTCAAGCCTGAGGAGCTGGAACCTGCCACACTGGAGAAGCTCATCCGCGAGCTGGAGAAGGAGATGAAGACCGCCGCCGAGAACTGGGAGTTCGAGAAGGCTGCCGCCCTGCGGGATCAGATTTTCGAGATGCGGGGGATTTTGGAGACCAAGTCGCCGTTGTGGAAGAGAGATAGGAGTAAGGAGTAGGAAGTATGGAGTATGGGTTGAAGCCAGTGGCGTTTCGACCGTTGCCGTTGGGGAGGGTGCGGCCGCTGGGGTGGTTGGAACGGCAGTTGCGGATTCAGGCGGAGGGGATCAGCGGGCATCTGGACGAGTTCTGGCCCGACGTGAAGGATAGCCGCTGGTTTGGTGGGGATGCGGAGGCGTGGGAGCGCGCGCCTTACTGGCTGGATGGCTTTATTCCGTTGGCGTTTGTGCTGGATGATGCCGTGCTCAAGGCCAAAGTGACGCGCTATATGGATTACATCCTCACCCACCAACACGAAGACGGCTGGCTTGGCCCGCGCGAGATGATCGCCGCCACCGGTCGCCCGGAGGATGCGCGTTACGATCTCTGGGCGCAGTTATTGGCGATGAAGGTGCTGGTGCAGTATCACGATGCCACGGGTGACGAACGCGCGGTCGAAGCCGTCGAGAAGTGCCTGCGTTGCCTCGACCGGCATATCGACACCGCGCCGCTCTTCAACTGGGGGCAGTTCCGCTGGTTCGAGGGGTTGATCGCTATCTTCTGGCTTTACGAGAAAACGGGCGAAACGTGGCTGCTCGATCTCGCCGTCAAGCTCCGCGCGCAGGGCTTCGATTGGCGCGGCTTCTTCGCGCGCTGGCCTATTACTGCGCCGACGCCCAAACACCGCTGGAATTACATGGGCCACGTCGTCAACAACGCGATGGCGATCAAGGCGTATGGGCTGTGGCATCGCCTCACCGGGGTGGATATGGGCGACCGTAACCCGCCCCCGGGGACGGGGGCGGTGAGTGCTGGGGGAGATACGGGCGACCGCGCTGCCGTGTACGATATGATCGAGAAGCTGGATCGCTACCACGGCATGGTCACGGGCGTCTTCACCGGCGACGAGTGCCTGGCGGGCAAGCAGCCTACCCACGGGACGGAACTGTGCGCCGTGGTCGAATATGCCTACTCGTTGGAAGTGCTGCTCTCCGTGCTCGGCGATCTCGCGTTTGCCGATCGCTTGGAAAAAATCATCTTCAACGCGCTGCCCGCCACCTTCTCGCCGGATATGTGGTCGCACCAATACGATCAGCAGGTTAACCAGGTGGAGTGCAGCGTCGTCGAGAATCGCATTTGGAACACCAACGGCCCGGCGTCCAACACCTTCGGCGTGGAGCCGAACTACGGCTGCTGCACCGCAAACCTGAGCCAGGGCTGGCCAAAATTCGCCGCGCACTTGTGGATGACGCCCGTCGTATATTGTGGGGAAACTGCGACGCCCGGATTGGCCGCCGTCGCCTACGCGCCGAGCCGCGTCGAGACGGAGATCGAGGGTGTGCCGGTGACGGTCACGCTGGAGACGGATTACCCGTTCCGGGATATATTGCGGTTTATCGTCACCGTCGAGCGCCCGGTGCGTTTCTCGCTTTGGATGCGCATCCCCGAATGGACGCCTGCGCCGGGACTGCGCGTTGATGGCAGAACTATGATTGCGCCTACGCCCGGTACATATCACGAATTCAATCACTTGTGGCAAGGCACGACGACGGTTGACCTATGGCTACCGATGACGCCTGCCCTGTGGCGCGGCCACAACGACGCCGTCGCCCTCACGCGCGGGCCGTTGGTCTACGCGCTCAAAATCGGCGAGGACTGGCGGCGCATCAACGAAGACCAACCCTACCGCGAGTTACCCCATGCCGATTGGGAAGTTTACCCGATGACGCCGTGGAATTACGCGCTCGCTGTGGATGAAGCCACGCTTTTCGAGGACGTCACGTTCACCGAATTCCCCGTGGGTGAGATGCCCTTCTCGCCGCAGGGCGCGCCGGTCGAAGCGACGGTCAAGGGCCGCCGTCTGCCCGAATGGGGCATGGATCACGGCTCCGCCGCCGACGCGCCGCAAAGCCCGGTCACGTCCGACGAACCGTTGGAGACGCTCACGCTGATTCCCTACGGCTGCACGAATCTGCGCATCACCGAATTTCCGGTGTTGAAGCGGTAGACAGTAGACCGTAGACGGGGTGTCACGTCCTGTCTACTGTCTACCGTATACTGTCTACTAGGCTACCACCAAAATGCCTCAACACGCAATCCCGTCCGCTCTGCGACCTCGGCGGCAATGCACTTGAGGACGTAGGGGGGCACGCGCTCTACGCCGGTGTCGGGCACGGGATAGTCGGTGCTGTAGATTTGTACGGCGGCGGGGCGGATAGCGTCCAATGCCGTCATCCATGCCTCGAACGCTTCCCCTTTGATGTTGCTCACAACCCCGTCGATGAGCACGCTCTGCACGATCAGATTGGGCGTTGCTTTTAGCCCTTTGAGGATCGTGTCCAGCGTCACGCCCGGCGCGGGATGATTGATTCGTGCCAGCGTCGCCGGATCGCCGGCATCCAGCTTGAGGATGGGCAAGTCGAAATCGTGCAGGCTCTCCTGGATATGTGGTAAGTGCGCGGTTGTGGCATTGGAGAACAGCGTCAGCTTCACATTCGGTGCGAGCGCATTCCGTAGACGTCGTGTCTCGGCAACAATCGCTGGAAAGTGCGGGTGAAGCGTCGGTTCCCCGTTACCGGAGAAGGTGAGGGCGTCCACGTGGGGGTAGCGCCGCAGGGCGATTTCAATAGCCTGAAGCACGTCGTGCACGTCAGGAAAGGCGATGTTTTCCGGCGTAGCGGTGAGTGTCGTCGTGTGCCCGTAGTGACAGTAGACGCAGTCGAAGGAACAGACCTTGCGGTCAAATGGCAGCACGTTCACACCCAGCGAGCGTCCCATCCGCCGCGAGAACAGCGGGCCATAGGTGAGGGTGGTTTCGAGGGGAAGGACTTTTGCCACGAATTCTCACGAATCTACATCTTACAAAGGATTAGGATACGGTCAAAGTACTCAGCCGTTGACGCCATGCCTTTAGCTCCGTTGCGTAGAATTCCCACGTGATCATGTCAGCTTCCCACATGTGGGTTTCTGGATAGGTATTGAGTTCGTGGATGTAAGCTTCATCGACTGCGGTGCGGTAGGCAAAGAGGTCGTAGCTGCACCCGTACTTTTCTTCCCACTGTTGCACCTGGCCTTCGAGATCGAGAATCTGTTGTTGCGCCTGTTGCAAAGCATAGCGATAGAGCGCCTCGTCCACATGCTTTTGGACATCCCCCAGGTGTTCCAGGACGTGCGCGTAAGGTTCATTTAACTTCAATGTTTCCATAACCGACCTTCTCTTTGGAAACCTCATCCCCATTGTACTTTACTTTCCGCTAAGTGATCTGGTAACTGAATAGAAAAGAGCTCAA
>JBNGDO010000118.1:0-16648 GCA_049975385.1 Anaerolineae bacterium
AATATGGCTTAAGAAATTTAAGCAAAGATTTCATTGATTTCATAAATGTAATTCTTCTCCTCAATATTGGTTATCTGTAACGCGTGACATGTGATTTGCTGAAGATGAGTCAAGCATCACGTCTCGCGCATCACATTTTACTTTGCCGTCTAAGCATTTTTACTTGTCGCCCCCAACACGGAGCAGGTTCTCGCGCATCTGTAAGAAGAAACGTCGCAACAACACCTGCTCTTCCAGAGTAAAGCCGGCGAACGTATCATCCTCTAGCTGGCGCCAGACGCGGTTGACATCCTCGCGGATCGCGTAACCGGCGGGGGTGAGATAAACGCGCGACACACGCTGGTCGGCAGGGTCATCCCGGCGCTCGACAAAACCGGCTTTTTCCATCCGCTGCACCATTTTGGTGACCGTCGACGCCTGGATGTGCAGCCGTCCCGCCAGTTCCGTGTGGGTTTGCCCATCTTGGTCCCACAGCGCAAAGAGCATCGGCGGCTGTCCGTGATACAACCCCAGATCCTCGAACAGCGTGAACATCCTGGCGCGGTGCGCTTTGCAGACCTGGGCCAGTAAAAAGTCGAGTGATTCCGATCCCTCTTTGTTCGACATAAAACTCCCTTTAAAATTTACTTAGACGGCTAATATTTAGCCAACTAAATTATAGCCAAAATCAAACTCTTGTCAAGAGGCAAAATCGAGTTTTCCGACAGGATTTTCAGGATAGGGGCGAACAATTGCGGCTTACCTGGAAGGGGCGGTCCTTTGCATACCGTCAATTATGGTTAAGTTGGGGGGGTTCCAGCAGTATATCTTTGATTGCCGCCACGGCTTCTATGCCGACACCACATTGCACCAGATACTCCAGGATCCCGCCGTACTCGTTTTCGATCTTGGCCATGACGGTGTGTACGTAGCGTTCCTGCGAAGCGAATACGGCGCGCAGGCTTTGTGCAGAGAATATTCCCAACGAAAGCGCCTTGAGCCACCGCACAGCGCGCCGCGCCTGGGGCAAGATATAGGCGTCAGAACGCAAGTACTCGTGGATAATATCCTCCATCCGCACGCCGAGCGCCAGTTGAATAACGATGCTGATAAAGCCAGTGCGGTCCCGGCCCGCGCGGCAGTGAATGAGCAGCGGGTAGACCTGCGGCTGTTGCAGCAACGTAAAGAGCGCCGCCACCTGCGAACAGGAGTGATCGACGGTGTCTATATAAACGCCCTCCACCATCTCGTAGACGGCGGCCCGAACGTCGCGGCGGAACAGAAACGGCTTCAGGCGTTCGCGGATAATCTCATCGAACGGCATCGGCAACGAAACGACGCGCACTCCAGGCCACAAATGCGCCGGGCGGCTGGGCGCACGCCTGCGCTCTCTCGCCGAACGCAAGTCAATGACCGTCTTGACCCCCAGTGCATGCAGGCGCTCCCGGTCGCGCTGGCTGGCCCGGTCAACGCGTCCAGAGCGGTACAGGTAACCGGTTTTCACGCGCCGTCCATCCACCGTGGGATAGCCGCCGAAGTCTCGAAAGTTGATCAGTCGTTCCATATATTTACCACAGAGACACGGGAGCACAGAGATTTTTTTAGAACCCCCTCCGTGTCCTCTGTGTCTCCGTGTTTATCCTTGCTCCAACGCCATTCGTGCCCGGTTTTCCAGCCACCCATCGTAAACACGCAGTGCAACCACGCCGGAGAGGATCATCAAACTGCCTGCAATCTGCGTCCCGTTCAATCGCTCGCCAAGCAGGAAGTACGCGCTGATCGCGGTGAAGACCGGCTCCGATGTCGCGATCAGGTTCACCACACTCGACGGCAAGAGACCCAGGCTGACGTTGTACAGCCCAAATCCCGCCACGGTTGGCCCGGCGGAGAGCAAGAACAGCACGCCCCACCCCGACACCGCCTTCCCCAGCCAGAAAAAGTCGGCCAGGGACGCGGCTCCGCCGGGTATCACCGTCTCCGGCAGCAAGTTAAAGCCGAGTAGGAACAACGTTGCAAAGCCGAACGTGTAACACAGCGTCGTCCACGGATTCAGGCCGCGCTGCGCTGCCGAACGCCCCATCAAGCTGTAGGCCGCGTAGCTCAACCCGGCAAACATCCCCACGAGCACGCCGCCCACGCTGACGCGCCACGCCGCCTGCGCAAACACGCCAGAGACCAACGCGCACCCACTAAGACTCAGAGCAATCGCCAGCAGCTTGACACCGTCCAGACGTTCCTTGAGAAGCCACCACCCCAACAGCGCGGTGAACGCCACCGAGCAATAGCACAGCACCGTCGCTACCGCAGCGCCGTTGAGTGCTACGGAAAATGTCCACAGGATGTTAAAGAGGGACAATACGAGTCCATATCCTGCCAGGTAAAGGACATGGCGGCGCTCTACCTGCAGCAAGGGCGGGCGTGATGTCCGCAGGCGCAGCAATCCCAACACCGGCAGCAGTGTCAGAATCACGAAGGCATCCCGCCAGAAGGCCAGGATCAGCGGTGGAAGGGCGTACGTCACAGTCAGATAGCGGATGAAGATTGCCGTAGTGGAAAGGAAAACGGTGCTGATCAGAGCAATCGTGTATCCACGCGTCAGGTGCGCGCGCGGTGATAGACCTTGGATGAGTTCAGCCTCTGCCGGCGCCATCATAACCACACCGAATCCAGCGTATAGATGTCGAGCGCGCGCACTCTGACCGCCCCACCTTCCGCGTAAAGGCGCAGCGTGAGATCGTGCTCGGGCGGAATCACGCCGATAGGCAATGCGATCAGGCCATCGGCGCCGAAGATTTCGAGCGAGGCGCGATCCACCAGGCAGCGCAGGCGCAGGTTGCCGTCCACAAGGGGCAACGGCACAGTGCGCTCCTCGCACGTCAGCACACCTTGCGCCACGTCGTAGCTCACGGGGATGCCGCGAATGACGAAACCGATTTCGGTCGCCGTGCCGGGGGCGATGTCGGCGTGGATGTCGAACAGGTCGCCCTCGATGCCCTCCAGCAGATTTTCACCGGGACGAAGCACCACATCCTGCCAGCAATACGCCTGCCGGTGTAGCGTTTCGATCTCCTGCACGGGCCAACTACACAGCCGAATACCCTCCGGCGTCGCGCGCAACGTCAATTCACAGGGGAAGGTCATTGCCTGGTTGAACGGCATCCCTGGCAGGCCGACGCGCAGCCACGCGATCTGGATGCGCCGCCCGTCTGGGATGTCGCTCCACGTCTGCGCGGCATAACTGTTGCCGCCCCTCGCGTAATGGAGCACCTCACTTTCTGGGGTAAACGTCACGCCGTCGAAGCTACCGAGGACGTAGTTGCCGTTCGCCCCCCAGAACATCCAGCGCGTGTTCGCCGGGTCACCGTCCACCGGCAGTTCGAAAAAGTCGGGGCATTCGGTCGCCTCGCCAATGTAGACGTCGCACAGCTTGCGCCATGTCTTGAGATCGGGCGAGGCAAACAGCGCGAAGTCGTGGTCCACCAGATAGAGCGCCATCACCCATTCCGCACTCGGCGCGTGCCAGATGACCTTCGGGTCGCGGTTGCGCCCGGCAATATGCCCAAGCACGGGATTGCCCGCGTACTTCAGCCACGTCTCACCACCATCGGTGCTGTAGGCGAGGCATTGCGTGAATGACTCACCCGCGGCGGTGTAGATGCAGACCAGCGGCGGGTCGTCATCATCCTGGAAGCCGGTCGTGTTCTGCCAGTCCACCACGGCGGAGCCGGAAAACATCACGCCCAGGTGATCGGGATAGAGCACGTCTCCCACTTCCCCCCAATGCACCAGATCGCGACTGACGGCGTGGCCCCAATGCATATTACCCCACCCCCAGCCATAGGGGTTGTGCTGGTAGAAGAGGTGGTAAACGCCCTGGTAAAACACCAGCCCGTTCGGATCGTTGAGCCAACCGCGCCGCGAGGTGAAGTGGAATTGTGGGCGGGACTTTTCGTGGTAAAGGTCGTCCAGCCCCACCGGCACATCACTCTGAACGAGCGCCGCCAACGCGCCGGCTTCCACGTCATCCACGACGAGCGTCAGCTTGGCTCTATGGAACGGCGCGAGGTCCGCATAGACCCAGAAGTCCGGTTCCCCCTCGGCCAACTCGATGTCGAAGCGATACACCTCTTCGCCATCCACCGCAAAGCGCACCACCCGCTTCTCCGCACCGGTCTGTACCGGCAGGCTCAGATATTGGTGCTCCACAAGAAATGTCCTTTCTGCCATTCTCCATCCTCTCTGGACGTAATGTCCCGCCGATTTTAGAAAGTAGAAATCGCATTGTACACCATGACGGCGTTACAACAAAATTACTCGGCTGCTGACAGCTAACATCCCTTTGACGATCCCTCCTTTCCTGCTACAATCTGCCCTATGAGCGAATACCCACGCGTTATCCTGGCTCCACGGCGCGACGTTTCGGTGCGGCGGCGGCATCCCTGGTTGTTCTCCGGGGCTGTAAGGCGCGTCGAAGAAGCGCCAGGCGGACCCGAGTCCGGCGCGCTGGTCGCTGTCCACAGTTCGGAAGGCGAGTTCCTCGCCTGGGGACACTACAGCCCCGCCTCACAGATCCGCGTGCGGCTGTTTGCGTGGGACGAGCATTTGGCTCCCGACACAGAGGACTTCTGGCGCGCGCGCCTGGAACGCGCCATCGCCGCACGACAGCCGTTGCTCGCCGATGGAACTACCACCGCCTGCCGCCTTGTCAATGCGGAATCCGACGGCATCCCGGGATTGGTCGTGGACCGCTACGGGGATACTGTGGTCGTCCAGTATCTCTCCGCCGGTGTGGAGGCGCGGCGAGAGCTATTCAACGAGCTGCTGGTGACGTTGCTCGATCCCACAACTCTCTACGAACGCAGCGATGTCGATGTCCGTGAGAAAGAGCGGTTAGCCCCGCGCGATGGTCTGCTCTACGGCGCAGAGCCGCCGGAAACCGTCGAGATTTTGGAAAACGGTTTGCGCTTTGGCGTGGATGTGCGTCACGGGCACAAAACCGGTTTCTACCTGGACCAGCGCGAAAACCGCGCATTGGCACGCGAGGCCGTCGCGCATTTCAATGCACCAGTCGTGCTCAATGTCTTCGCGTATACCGGTGGGTTTGCCGTCTACGCGCTGGCTGGCGGAGCGTCCGCCGTGACCAACATCGATACCTCTGGCGAGGTATTACGCATAGGCCGGGACAACCTCGCACGCAGCGGGTTTGAAGAAGCCGCCGTTGAGGACATCGAGGGCGACGCCTTCACCGTGCTGCGCGAATTGAACAGCCAGAAACGTACTGCGACACCGTCGCGCTTTGACGTGGTGATCCTCGATCCGCCCAAGTTCGCCTTCACGCAAAAGGACGTAAAACGCGCGGCCCGTGGCTACAAGGACATCAACATGCAGGCACTGCGGCTGCTCAATCCCGGCGGATTGCTCTTCACATTCTCCTGCTCCGGAGCCATTTCCGCCGACTTGTTTCAGAAGATCGTTTTTGGCGCAGCGTTGGATGTCAAACGTGACGCACAGATTGTGGGCCGGATGACGCAGAGCAGCGATCACCCGGTCGCGCTCACCTTCCCGGAAGGCGAGTACCTGAAAGGCTTAATTTGTCGGATAGTCAAGTAGTCGTTAGTCGGGCAATCTTGTAGCCACTTTTAGACTTCGAACTAATGTAATGGCTTAAAACTTGGAATCTGGGAAAAAGACTTTGAACTTTCGACTTTTGACCAAAATAATACAATTTGTACTCTTAGGTTTGTCTTGCGCGGTGCTCATATTCGGTGGATCGCCGTTGCAAGCGCAGACGCCGGATGAGACGCTCACGCTGGAAGTTATCCCCGCGTGGGAGGGCTACGTGCGTCACAGTTGGTGGACAGAGGCGCGCGCGATACTGCGCAACGAAGGCACGGATTGGCACGGCGATCTCGTCGTCCACGACAGGCTAAACCAGGTCACTTACCGCCAGGCCCTAGAGTTGCCGGCTCATTCTCACAAACAGTACCGGCTGCCACTCTTCGTCGGCAACAGCACTATGCCGACTATCTCACTACAAGACACTGAGGGTACGCAACAGGAGACGCGCGTCCCCATTCGTGGGGTCGACGAAACAGGCCGCATCATCGCGCTGGCCGACACCCGCGAGGCGTTCGTACGCGGACAACTCGCTGAATCGGATGCGCTTATCTGGATGCCAGAGCTCACCAGCCTGCCCGAAACACCGATGGCCTGGGACGTCATCGACGTGCTGTTGCTCAACGGGATTTCTACTGCCGACCTGACCATCGCGCAGCAAGAGGCGCTGCTGGCCTGGGTCGCCGCGGGCGGGCACTGCATCATCGGCGGTGGGCCGGCGCTCCAGCAAACGTTGATGCATCTGCTGGAAGCGCTGCGCATCGCGACCCCAGGCAATGCGCGCCAGTTCGCGTCCATCCCCGTGGAGGGGGCGATGCTCTACGACGTGGCAGCAGCCCCGTTGACGCCAAGCGCCGGCGCGATGCCGCTGACGACAGCGGACGGGGACATCGTCGCGGTGCGCAAGACTGTCGGCGAAGGGCGTGTGGACATCGTCGGATGGGATATGGCCCATCCCGCTGGCACCGCCTGGCTGGCACAGCTTTGGGCTGACGATCCGCTTCCCGCCGTCAGCGCGATGGGGAGTGACCAGGCATCCTCCCAGTCGCTCTCTTCCGGCAACCCAAGCATTTCCTTGTTGTTCAGAATTCCATCCACGATGATGCCAGAACTTTGGCCATGGCTCTTACTCTTTCCTCTGTACATCTTCTTGGTGGGACCGGGGACGTTGCTGCTGGTGCGGCGGCTCAAGCGTCCCGTCCTAGCGTGGGTCTTCATCCCCGCATGGATCTGCGGTGCAGTCGTCATCCTGGCGCTTGGGTTGAGCAGTGCCTTCTCCCAAACCTTCCCGTTGGTCCACGAAGTCGCTATGGTTTTCGTACCCGATGCAGCGCTTCCGGCGCGGGTCGTACAGGGCACGGCAATCTATGCACCACGCATCCGCCGCTTGACATGGGACGCAAGCGGTATCCAACGCTCAATGCTTGGCAGCTACCGTTTCGATACCTGGTACGACATGGGCGATCCGTTTCCGGTTGAAATTCGGATGACGGATGCTGGTGTGACGCTCCAGACTCGCAATCCACTCGGCGTCATCACATGGGGTACAGAAGGGCTATATGATAGTCCAGACATCACAGCAGACCTGAAACTCACGCCCCAGGAGAATAGCACACTCTACCTCACCGGGGAAGTGTGGAGCGAAGCCGCACTGCACGACGTGGCACTATTGATGGGCAATGCCTCCTACGCCATCACCCTCACCGAGAGCATCGCCCAGGGCGAATCTGTGATCGTGTCCAGACCGATCAGCGCGACATATTCGATTTACGGGTATAGCGCCGCCATTTGCGGGTCGATGAATTATTACACTCCGTACGCCATATATCCAACAACGCCATCAGTCTATCGCACACCTCCCGCATCGACATGTTACCTGACCGGCCTTATGGATGGCGTCCCCTTTCCAGCACAGGGACTGAGCGGTGTTCAGCATCAGGAAAGTTGTATGAGCTATTCGATCCCCTGTCCCACGCAACCACCCGGGAGACTCACAGTAGCGCTAGAAGCTGAGACGAACAAAATCGAGAACGGCTGGATCGACACGACGACCAACGTCCTCTATGCTTATGCCCCCGGCGCGACGCTGCACTATATCCTGCCGGTCTATATACAAATCCAGGAGATCGAGACGTTGATCGTAGGTTTGCATCCTGCTCCTGAAGTCGGCGCAAGCGATCCATTGACAGCGATTGCCGAAATCTCGTTGTGGAATTGGGACGAGCAAACGTGGATAGACTATCCACCTTCAGAAGCGGAGGAGGCACAGTTTCACATCATCCTGACAGGCGAAACGGCGCATCAGGTCTTCGACGCACAACAGGGTGTGCGTGTGCGCATAAGTGCGCGCGATGGAGTAACGCTGAAGTTGCTCCTCACCCTTGAAGGCACACCCTAAATTTATTGCAAAGTTTTACCCGAGTGAAGCGAGTTATGCAATTCATCCGTATGATCATCAGCGCTATGAAAGCCTACTACGAGGAGATACTGTTCTTCGTTGTGACCGGCGCAATCCTCTGCGTCGCTACCCCACTCATTATCCCGATGCCATTTGCCCTGGCAGGGGTGTTGATGATCGCTCACCGCGCTGTACGCGGGTTGGGCGTCAACTGGGGGCTGTATTGGGGAGCGGTGAAGGAATACGGTTTGCGTTCCGTGCAGCTCACATTGGTTCTGGCCCTCGGCTATGGGTTGCTGGCAGCCAACGTCTGGTTCTACAGCACGCCGGATGTATCGCCTATCCCGACCAATGTTCTTGCTTGGATCCGGCCTATTGTCCTCATCATTGGGTTGGTGTGGGTAGGTATGAGCTTCTACGCACACGCCTTTCTGTTGGAGCTTGAGGAACCAAAACTACTGGCGATCTTGCGCAGCAGCCTCTCCCTCACACTTGTCAAGCCACTGACGACGTTGATGCTGCTGATCGTCACACTGCTGTTGACCGCGTTGAGTCTCATGGTGCCTATTTTGCTGCTCGCGCTGCCGGGCTTCATCGCCACACTCAGCGTCACCGCCGTGCGCACACTCGTCGCTGCCGTCCGCGAGAAGTACGGCCTTGCAGAGGAAGAGGGTGCCTCTACGAATTCAACGGAGTTACTATGATCTACACATATCCTCACCCTCGGCCCGCCCTCACAGTGGACGTCGTGCTCATCAAGGATGGGCACGAGGGGCCGGAGATTCTGCTCATCCAGCGCAATCACCCGCCGTTCGGTGGGCATTGGGCGCTGCCGGGTGGTTTTGTAGACGAAAACGAGCCGCTGGAAGCCGCCGCTCGCCGCGAACTCTTCGAGGAAACCGGACTGGGGCCGGATGAGTTACGGCAGCTCGGAGCTTTCGGCGATCCGGGGCGCGATCCGCGCGGGTGGACAGTCTCCGTCGCTTTCTGGACGCGCATCGCAGGCAATGTCACGCCTCGTGCGGGCGATGACGCTGCGGCAGCGCGCTGGTGGCCCCTCAGCGACTTACCGCCGCTGGCGTTTGATCACACAGACATCGTGCGCCAGGCCAAAGCCGCTATTTTCACATAACCACAACTTGTCAGCAGATTAAGCGGATTGAGCGGATTTTCTTGATACTAACAACAAAAACTACTTCATCTGCTCAATCTGCTGATCATCGATATTTACTCCCAACCGGGGAGCATCTCCGCATTCGCTTCAAGCAGCTCGTTGAACATCGCCCACGCCTGATCCACGCTGATGCGGCACAGCGGGTCGTTGAGCAACGCCTGGAAGGCCAAATCTTTGTCTTGCATCAATGCTGCCTCCAACGTCAACTCCTGCACGTCGACGATACGACGCACCAGGATCTCCACGCCAAACGGCAGTGGTTCCGGCACGACCGGCGCGAGGCTGTCCTTGCGGAACTGCGCGTTCGTCTCAACAACCGCTCCAAATGGCAGGCTGGGCAACTGGCCTAGGTTCGGCAGATTGACGTTCGTATCCAGCGATTCCACGCCGAGCAAGGCCAATAGCTGCGCGACGCCCTCCTCGCCGGAATGGCGCAGTCCCTTTTCCTCCCGGCTGGCCTGCGCGACGATGCCGGGCGCATTCTGCGGCGGCTGCCACGTTCCCAAGCGATAGCTCGAAGGGGTGAGGATCACGCCGTAGCGGTGCAGGTTCTCTTCCGAGATCAGGTACCACGGCACAAATTCCGCCAGGTGACGGTCACCGGCAGCGCCGAGCGCACCGAAACGCCGCAGGAAATCGAACGCCACGAGCTTCTGCGACGAGAACCACAGTCCACGTTCCTTCGCCATGAGCGACCAGGATGTACGATCCGCCCAGAAACCTTCCTGCTCCATGTGCTCCTCGAGAAGCGGAAAGAGATCGTAGCCATCCCACGTCGCGCGCGTCGCAAAGGTGAAGTGGTTGACACCCGCGATGTCGGTCTTGATGTCACTGCGCTTGGGACGCGGCACGTCCAGATGCGCGTTGACCAGCCCGGCGAGCATCTCCTGCGTGCCGAAGACTTCGTGGCAGCAACCGAACGCCTTGATGTCCGGTTCAGCGGCGTAGAGGGCGGCGGTGCACAGCGTCATCGGGTTGGTGTAGTTGATGACCCACGCTTCCGGGCACTGTTCCATAATCTGGTGGGCGTAATCGACGTAGATGGGGACGGTGCGCAGCGCGCGGCTGATGCCACCCGGCCCGGTGGTGTCGCCTACGGTTTGGAGGATGCCGTATTTTGCCGGAATATCGATGTCGTTGGCGAACATCCACATCGGCCCCGGCAGGATCGAGAGGAAGACGAAATCCGCGTCAGCCAGCGCCTCTTCAGAAGTCTCGTAGGCATTGACCGCGAACGTCGTGCGCGCGTCTGGATGACCGTAGATTTCATTGGCGCGTTCCACATTCCGCAGCGCGGCCTCGTGGTCGATGTCGTAGAGCGCAATCTCGCCCGCGAGATGCGGGCATAGCGCCAGATCGGTCATCACCATCCTGGCCCAATAGCGGCTCCCACCGCCGATGTAGGCAATCTTGATGTCGATAGGGTTGTTTTCGGTCATCGTATAACCTCCGTTTATTTAGTTGCCCAGCAAGCGCGCAATTTTCGCAGCTAACACATCCACAGTCGGTGGCTTAGAAATCCAGTCCACCGGGAAAATAGGCTGTAAGGTTCTCAATTCCTTCCGCAGGGGATGCCCGGTCACCAACAACACGGGCTTTTTCCATTGACGCTCACGGAGAGCCTGAACCAAGGCCATACCGCCCATCGACGGCATCACAATGTCGCTCATAACCAGAGCAACTTCTGCGCCACGCTGTGCCAAAACGCTCAGGGCCGTTTCGCCATTGGTCGCTTCAAGCGTACGGTATCCCAGAAACTTAAGGCTCTCGACCAACGCGCCGCGCGCTGAAGCATCGTCTTCTACAACCAGGATCAGCGCGCCGTCACCACGAACCAAAGAAAGCTCAGTTGCCAGCGAGGATTCCGGCATCGACGATGCCAGCGCCGGCAGATAGAACGTAAACGTCGTGCCGCGCCCCAATTTTGAAGTGACGGTAATTTCACCGCCATGTGCCGTGACAATGCTACGCACTTGCGCCAGGCCCAAACCGGTCCCCTGGCCAAGCGGTTTGGTGGTGAAGAATGGCTCAAATAGATGAGCGCGCACCGACTCAGACATCCCCAAGCCCGAGTCAGCGACGTCTATTCGTATCCAATCGCCCACGCCCAGTTGCGGAATGGGCAGCGTATCACCGTCCGCCATGCGACAATGCGCTAATCGAAACTGCAATTTACCGCCTTCAGGCATCGCATCGCGCGCATTGACGACCAGATTCGTGAGCATCTGCTGCATACTCGTAGGATCGGCGCTAACCTGATACGTGCCTGGTTCATTGTGGAACGTGATCGTGATATTCTCCGGCAAGGTACGCTTAAATAACTGAACCTGCCTTTCCAAAAAGGACAGCAAATCCAACGGACTAGGCTCGATTTCGGCCTTGCGGCTGAAATCGAGAATTTGGCGAATCAAGTTGGTCGCATGCTGCGCCTGCTGGTTGATAATCAACATCCGTTCGCGAGTACGATCGGGGATTCCTGGAGCGCGCGCTGCCACTTGCGCATAGAGCGTAATCGTGGCCATGATGTTGTTGAAGTCGTGGACAATACCCGCGGCCAGTTGACCCACGGCGGCAAGACGATCCTGCTGCTGGATTTGCGCCAGTAAGCGTTCGCGCTCGACGATTTCCTCCTGCAACTGCCGGTTGATTTCCGTCAGCTCGGCGGTGCGCGCATGCACCGTTTGTTCCAAACGGTCGGTTAGTGCATGCAGCCGCAGATGCGCAAACACGCGCGCCAGCACTTCTTCTCTTTGTAGCGGCTTGGTGATGTAATCCACAGCGCCCAATTGGAATCCCTTGACCTTGTGCTCCGTATCGCTCAGCGCGGTCAGGAAGATGATCGGGATAGCCTGCGTCGCAGGATCGGCCTTGAGACGGCGGCACGTTTCGAAACCGTCCATCCCCGGCATCACAATGTCCAGCAAAATCAAGTCCGGGTGCACGAGTCGCGCGCGCGCGATGCCTTGTTCACCATTGCGCGCGATCAAAACCTCAAAATTGTATTCCAACAGGTAATCGCTCAATGTCGACAAGTTGTTGGCGTTGTCGTCGATGATGAGCACGGTCTGTGGCGGGGCATGGGGTACAAAATTTCGACCTTGAGGATTACTCATAGATCGCCTCCTGGGGACTGGTCCAAGAGCATACGGATTTTTTCTTCTTCAAAATCTCTGGCGAATTGTTCCAATTGCACCGCAAAAGGCAGATAGCGCGCATCTTCCTGGCCGATGGCGATGGCTCGCTGACGGATGGCGTACAGGTTACCGCGTTGGAGTAGCGCGCGCAACTCGAGCAAAACCGTCTTTGGCGGCATCACAACCGCTTCCGAGGTGAAATCCGGTGCGCCCGTGTCGAGTGATGTTGGTGTTTCATAAACCCATGTTACTCGACAATGTTCGGCAATCAAATCGAAAAGCTGTGGCACGTGAATCGGCTTAGGGAGAAAAGCATCGCACCCGGCAACCGCACTGGACTGACGATCTTTCTCAAAGACACTGGCAGAGGTAGCGAAGATCACCGTGTTTTGCAGTGCCGGGATATGACGAATGGCTTGCACAGCCTCAATACCGGTCATCACCGGCATCACCAGATCCATGATAATCAGATCGGGCTGCGTTGCCTGCGCCTGCTCAACGGCCTGTTGTCCATCAGCGGCTTCTACAATCTCAAAGCCGAGTGGTTCGAGCAAATCCACCAGCACCAGGCGATTGTAAGCTTTGTCGTCCGCTACCAGCACCTTGAGTGGATGCTTACCGGAAGTCGTGTAGCCGGTAACGGCGGCAGACGGCGCGGTCGGCGTACTGGCAGCGATAGCCACGACCGGCAGATCCACCTCAAACCAGAAAGTACTGCCACGTCCCGGCTCGCTCTCGACGTTCAAGTCGCCGCCCATCGCGCGTATGAGCTGGCGACTGATCACCAATCCCAGGCCCGTGCCTTCCGCACGCTGCGCCTCTGCTCCAACCTGCTCGAACGGCTCGAACAACCGGGAAAGTTGATCAGGCGTCATCCCCGCACCGGTATCAGCGACCTCGAAGCGCAGACGCGCCTGTCCCGGGGCGGGCGGTGGATGCAGTTCCCGCACGCGGAACGCAATCTTGCCCGCCCCGGTGAATTTAACAGCGTTACCGAGAAGATTGAGCAACACCTGGCGCAAGCGTGTTTCGTCGGCGCACACGCCAATAGGAAGATCGCTCTGCAGCGTGTAATCGAAGAGGAGGTCCTTTTGCTCAGCACGCGCGGCGATGATGCCGGTGATCCCTTCCAGAAAGCTGGGGAAGTGGAAGTCACTGGGATACAATTCCATTTTCCCAGCTTCGATTTTCGCCAGATCGAGGATGTCATTGATCAGCGTCAGCAGGTGTTCGCCGCTCTGTTGGATGACGTTGAGACCATCCAACTGCCGCGTGCTGAGATTGCGATCGCGGCGGAATATCTGGACGTAACCCAGGATCCCATTGAGCGGGGTGCGCAGTTCGTGGCTCATATTGGAGAGGAACTCGCTCTTGGCCTGGTTGGCGACTTCAGCCGCACTTCGTGCTTCGTCCGCTTGCTCTTTGGCCTGCTGTAATTCGCGCGTCCGCTGCGCGACCTGGGTTTCGAGGTGCTCGCGCTGCTGCTCAAGGAGCTTGACACGCGCCCGGAAACCGCCGATCACGACGCCCGCCACGGCCAATGCTGCCAAGACCTGGAACCACCATGTTTTCCAGAATGGCGGTGTGATGATGATCTTGAGCGCTGCACCTTCCTCATTCCAGACGCCATCGCTGTTAGAAGCCTTGACGCGAAATGTGTATGTTCCACCATCGAGGTTGGTGTACGTGGCAAAGCGCCGCTTGGCGGTGGTATAATTCCAATCCTCGTCAAAACCTTCGAGCATATAAGCATACTGATTTAGCTCCGGAGTGGAGTAACTCAGTGCTGCAAACTCAAAGGAAAAGACGGAATCTTTGTATGAAAGGTGCAATTCATCGAGCAAAGAAATGGCTTGTGGCAGCAGTGATTCCGGCCCGATGGCAACGGGCTTGTTGAACAGTTGGAAGTCTGTCAAGACAACCGGCGGAACATACGGGTTCGGCGTAATTTGTTCAGGAGAGAACACATTGAAGCCACCTTTGCCGCCGAAGAACATCGCGCCGTCCCGGCTTTTGGTAAATGAGGAGATGCTAAATTGCGCATGCTGCAACCCATCGCCCTCATCGTATTCCGTAAAAGTCGCGGTCTGTAAATTGAATTTATACAACCCGTCCAATGTGCTCACCCAAAGATTCGCCCCCCCTCGCGAAGCAAGGGTCCCTTGCTTCGCAGGAGCGTCGTCCTCCAGGATGCCCATTACGGCGGCATTGCGCAGACCATCTTTCTCACGGTATTGGGTGAATGTGCCTGTAGCGGGATCCAGTTTGTTCAGTCCGCCCAATGTCCCCACCCACAACGTACCCGCACTATCTTCATAAAGCGACGCAACGGTGGGGTTGCTCAAACTGGTCGGGTCATCGGGATCGGACCGGTAATGGCGGAATTGCTGCGTCTCGCGGTCGAAGGCCTCAAGTCCGCTGGTCACGCCCACCCACAACGTGCCGGCAGCATCCTCGTAGATGATCGTCACATTGTTGTCGGCCAGGCTAGCAGGGTCTTGGGGATTATGCTTGTAACGGATAAAACGCTCACTGTCGCGGTCAAAGCGATGAAGCCCGCCGCCAAACGTCCCAACCCACAATTCGCCCAGGTGATCTTCGTAGATCGTCCAAACACTGTTGTGCGCCAGGCTATATGGGTCGTCAGGATCGGCGGGATAATGCGCGAATTTTCCAGTAGCCGGGTCGAAACGATCCAAACCGCTGTTTTCCGTGCCGACCCAGAGCATTCCGGCACGATCCATACAAAGAATCCTGACGGAGTCTTCGCTCAAACTCGATGGGTCGGTTGGATCGTGTTGGTAGCGGGTGAATTGCCCTGTCTCGCGGTCGAAACGGTTGATGCCGCCGAGTGTGCCCAACCATATCATCCCAGCCGGATCTTCAATGATGGACCACACAAGGTTGCTGCTCAGGCTTGAAGGATCAGCAGGATTGTGCCGGTAATGGGCAAACTTGTGCTTTTCACGATCGTAGATATTCAACCCGTCGCCGGCGCCAAACCAGAGTATACCGGACTGATTTTCATACGCCGACCAGATCATATCATTGCTCAACGCATGAGGCATATTGGCGACGTGCCGATAATGAACAAATTGCGCTTTTCCCTGGGCTGCCGTGCTTTCACGATCGAGTTGGTTGAGTCCACCGCCATACGTGACAATCCATAACACACCATGTTGATCCTCAAGCACCACACTGACGTGATTGTGGCTCAGACTATAAGGATCGTTGGGGTCATGACGAGACCGAGTAAAATATCCCGTTTCACGATCCATCTGATTGAGGCCGCCATCTTTCGTACCGACCCAAAAGGCACCGGTTGTGTCCTCATAAATGGCCGTCACGATATTGTCGCTCAGGCTGTGTGGATCGTTTTGAGCATAGCGGTAGTGCACAAAATGGCCCGTTTCACGGTCGAATTTATCCAATCCGCCGCCATAGGTCCCTATCCATAGGGTCCCTGAGCGATCCTCATAAATCGCACTGACATAATTGTAACTCAAACTGTTGGGGTCGTTCGGATCATCCACATAGCGTGTGAAGTGTCCCGTTTCCCGGTCAAGACGATTGAGGCCGCCATTCTCCGTCCCTACCCAGAGCACACCGGAGGTGTCTTCGAGGATGACCTGCACTTTGTCATCCCCCAAACTGGTGGCGTCGGCAGGATCGTGACGATAAGCATTGAAGCGCTCCATCGTCGCATCGAAACGATTCAGACCACCCCACGTACCAATCCAGAGCACGCCTGACCGATCGACGTAGAGCGCCTGGATGAAATTGTTACTCAAGCTGTGAGGATCTTCGGGGATGTGTTTATACACCGTGAAGTCGTAGCCATCGTATTTATCCAAGCCATCTTGCGTGCCAAACCACATAAATCCTTGCTGATCCTGCACGATGCTCGTCACGAGAGCAGTGGAAAGCCCATCTTCCATCGAGAGGAAATCAAATTTGATATCGGGGCCTTGCTGCGCCTGTACCGACGCCACGCTGATCAACGCCAGGCTCACACCCAGCGCCAAACCCAGGATTTTTCGTCCCAGATGCCGTCCAATACCTGCGCGTAATCCACTCATTGCTCCAACCTCGGAAATATATAGCCCCACACTAATCTTCACGGTTCGGAGATCCAGGTTCTCATTTCATGCTATGAGTATATACCAAGGAACGTTAAGCGTCAAAGTTTTGCGGCGGATTTTCTAAGGTTGCGCGGGGCTTTGTAGGAGACTCAATAAAAACCAGTAAAAAATGGCTGACTTGAGTTACAAGCCGGCCATTTCTGTATTCTCAGTCGGGGCGGACGGATTTGAACCGTCGACCTCTACAACCCCATTGTAGCGCCCT
>JBNGDO010000119.1:0-16425 GCA_049975385.1 Anaerolineae bacterium
TGGACTACGGGCAGAATCCGCAGGCGGCATCCGATGCGCCACGCTGGTATATCGAGGAGAATCTGACCGAGCTTTCGTTAGAACCGGGCTTCGCGCCGGAGGTGACAGCCGAATTACGCCGCCGGGGACACCACGTCACGGCGGATGTGCCGCCGGGTCGCTTCGGCGGCGCACAATTGATCTACCGGATGGAGGAAAAGGCCCAACTGACCGGCTACTGCACAGGCACAGATTGGCGCAAGGATGGGCAGGCCGTCGGATTTTGAGTCAAGATCAAATCCCGAAAGTTACGCGGTCGAAGTGCTTTAAAAAACACGAAATTACCTATTGACAAACTCAATTTTTCAGGTTATACTTGAACTGTTCATTGAAACTTCAGCTATTCACCTGAAAAAAACCAGGGGTTATGGCAAATTCCATCACATTGCAGGATGTGGCAAAATTGGCCGGTGTATCCATAGGCACGGCTTCCCAGGCACTCAACAACCGTCCTAGCGTTGCACAGGATACTCGCTTGCGTGTCATAGATGCCGCACGGACACTTGGGTATCCCATCAAAGAAACCGGCAACGGCACTGGCGAAAATCCAATGTCGATCATCGGGCTACTCACCAAACACGACTACGGATTTCCCTTCGAGGTCAACGCCTTTTACTCATACATTCAAGCCGGTGTCGAAAGCGAGTGTCGCCGTCACAACCTGAGCCTGATGTTTTCCAACATTGAAGTCGATCCCGCCAACCACCCGGTCGTCTGGCCATCAATGATCACCGAGCAGCACATCGACGGACTAATTCTGGCCGGTACCTTCATCGAGAACACCATCGGGCTACTCGGGCAGCGCGTCGATATTCCGATTGTGCTCGTGGACAGCTACGCCCCCAACCTTTCCTTCGATAGCATTGTGATCGAAAATACCACGGGGGCAACTACGGCGATCAAGCATCTCATTGCACAAGGGCATACACACATTGGTTTGATCGGCTGGGCTAAAAGCTCCCCCCCAAGCGTCAACGAACGTTTCATCGGCTACAAGCGCGCGCTTGAAGCCCACAACATCGACAACCACTACGTCGAAGAATCAGGGCTGAATCGCGAGGAGGGATACCGCGCCGCGACCCAACTCTTGCAACATGCACCTGAAATCACCGCCATCTTCGCGTGCAACGACCTGACCGCCATCGGCGCAATCCACGCGGCGCGGGATATGGGGTTGGCCGTTCCCGGCGACCTTTCTATCGTCGGTTTCGACAATATCGATATGGCGAAAGAAGTGACGCCGGCGTTGACCACGGTCCACGTTTACAAGACGTGGTTGGGCATTTTGGGCGTGCGACAACTGATCGCCCGCGCAGTGAATCGCGAGCAACCCAAAACGACGACATCAATCATGACCGACCTGGTTGTACGTGAATCCACAGGTCATCCGGAAAAGCGATCCAGATAGCGACACATAGGTAGTTCCAGGATTTTAACCAGGCCACATCAGAGGAAAGTTCCTGCGCCAGCGCCAAAGTCTGGCTGGTTTATTTTCCTGGAACGGCCTTATCAAAAGAAAGGAGGCAACTATCGACAATAACGATTAATGAGAACAAACCCAGCACACGTTTGTTATAAAAAGCTATCTCAAAATACACTAGGAGGAGTGTGACATGCGTAAGTATGCTGCTTTTAACATCCTGATTGTGTTAGTGCTGTTGTTGAGCGCTTGCGGCACCCCAACTCCCACTGAAGTCCCCGCAACAGAAGCGCCCAAAGAGGAGGCCCCTGCCCCAACCGCGGTACCGGAAACCGAGGAACCGGCCGAACCGGCTTCGAAGTATAACGAATCTCCGATGCTGGCTGCTAAGGTAGAGGCGGGTGAATTACCTCCTGTAGACGAGCGTCTGCCGGCCAATCCAATGGTCATCGAACCCCTGGTTGAGCAGGGTCAATACGGCGGCGAGTTGAAGTACGGCTTCACCGGCGACCCAACCTGGGGTGGTATGCAATACATCACCAACTGGGAAATGCCCGTCCAGTTTTTGCCAGACTCCAGCGACTTCGAACCGAACTACATCGAAAGTTACGAAGTCAACGACACCGCCACCGAATACATCTGGCATCTGCGTAAGGGGCTAAAGTGGTCCAACGGCGACCCCTACACCGCCGACGACATCGTGTTCCTCGTCGACGATGTTATGTACAATGAAGAACTGTTCCCAACCGGCGTAGGTCTGGCCGACTGGTTGCCCAAGGAGCAACAGGAAGGCTTCAGAGTGGAGAAGATTGACGACTATACCGTCAAATTCATCTTCCCCGAGCCTTTCGGTACGTTTATGTTCCTCCTGGCAACCTGGAATGGACGGTATTTCGCACAGTATCCCTTCCAATACCTCAAGCAATTCCATGCGAAGTACAACCCCGATGTTGACGAACTGGTAGCGGCGAACGATCAGGCCGAGGACTGGGCCGCGCTTTTCCTGTTGACGGCCCCCGGCACCTGGGGTGACCCCTCCTACTTCTTCCAGTATCCCGAACTACCCAGCCTGGGTCCCTGGATCGTGAAGCAACCACTGGGCGCCGGCACGACCGTCCTCATGGAGCGTAACCCCTACTACTACAAGGTAGACACTGCGGGCAACCAACTCCCCTACATCGACACGATAGTCGGCACGCTCTACCAGGACGCCGAGAGCCGCACCTTCGCGATGATGAATGGCGACCTGGACTACATCAAGGACGCTGGCGACTCCAACCGCGAGCTGTACTTCGACGCGATTGACGCGGGCAAGCCTATCGAGATGCGGCTGCCGTTCTACGATATGGGTAACATGCAGTCTATCCACTTCAACATGACGTCCAAAGACCCGATCAAGAACGAAATCTTCAACAACAAAGACTTCCGCATCGGGATGTCCTACGCCATCAACCGCCCGGAGATCATTGAGGTGGTCTTCAAGGGCCAGGGTGAACCGGCGCAGGTCTGCCCTATGGAGAGCTCCCCGCTCTACAACGAGCAGCTCTGTAACCAGTACATCGAGTACGACGTCGATAAGGCCAATGAATACCTGGACAAGGTGCTGCCTGACAAAGACGATGAGGGCTATCGTCTACAATCGGATGGCGAGCGCTTT
Organism: Anaerolineae bacterium; assembly: GCA_049975385.1. Lineage (GTDB taxonomy): Bacteria > Chloroflexota > Anaerolineae > B4-G1 > SLSP01 > DSWT01. The sequence goes on from JBNGDO010000119.1 coordinate 3,117, forward strand.
AACCCAATCTTCACGGTCATCAACGACAGCAGTGAAGGCCAGCACTGGGTCCAGGTGGCTGAACTGCTGATCGAGCAGTGGAAAAAGGTCGGCGTGGAGGCATTGCTCAACTCGGTTTCCGATCAGGTGGAAGATACGTACTTTGAACAAAACGATTTTGACATCTTCATGTTCCACGGTGGCGAAGGTGGCTCTGGCATGACCGCCATCATTGACCCACGCTGGCACGTACCCGGCCAGTTCTGGAGCAGATTTGGTCCCGGCTGGTATCGCTGGTTCTTCATCGCCGAGGACGACGAATTCGCCGTCGAGCCGCCGCAACACGTGAAGGACATCTTCGAACTGTACAAGACGGCCACCCAGCAACCCACCCGCGAAGGCCAGATCAAGTATATGAAGGAGATCATGCAACTGTCTGCTGATAACCTCTGGTGTCTCGGCATCACACGCGCGGGTACCACCATCCAACCCATCAGCACGCGCCTGGGCAACGTCCCCGACGGATACCTGAAGAGCTGGACCTGGGGCTTCGACAAGATCGAACGCCCTGAGCAGTGGTATATCAAGGAGTAACCTTTCGTGATCTAGCAACTGGTAACCGGTGGGGAACTGCCGGTTACCAGTTCTCTGATATAATAGTTCAAAGCTTCAAGTTGAAGATTGAAAGTTGTAAACAGGAGATAGGCTAGTTCAGGTTCAAAACTTTCAACTTTGAACTTGGGACTTTCGACTTTTGACTTTGGACTAAAGAACAGGAGTGATCGCTATGTGGAAATATCTGTTGCGTCGCGGGCTTTACGCACTTTTTACCGTTTGGGTAATCTCGCTGCTAGCTTTTGCCATCATCCAGTTGCCGCCGGGAGACTATGTAACGGATTTAATCGATGATCTGCGCGCCCAGGCCGGTAATGTCCCGCCGGAGTGGGAAGAGCGCATGCGTGAGATCTACGGTTTTGACGATCCTTTTCTCGTCCAATACTTCAAATGGATACGCGGCATTCTCCTCAGAGGGCAATTCGGCTACTCGTTTTTCTACAAACGTGATGCGGGCGAGATGATTATCGAACGGCTGCCGATGTCCTTCGCGCTCTCACTGTTTTCCACGTTCTTTGTGTGGATCGTAGCCTTGCCCATTGGCTTCTATTCCGCGGTACGGCGCTACTCAATCGTCGACTATACGGCATCGTTTATGGGCTTTTTCGGGATGGCGATCCCCAACTTCTTACTTGCCCTGATTGTGCTGTTTCTTACCTATAAATATATGGGCGAGGCAGTGATCGGGCTCTTCTCTCCCGAATTTGCCAGCGCCCCATGGTCCTGGGCAAAGTTTGTGGATTTGCTCAAACATATCTGGGTACCGATGGTCATCATCGGCATCGGCAGCACCGCCGGGTTGATCCGCACGATGCGGGCCAACCTGCTGGATGAGCTGAACAAGCCTTACGTAGAAACCGCGCGCGCCAAAGGCTTGAGCGAGTGGCGCCTGCTGATCAAATATCCCCTGCGGCACGCCCTGAATCCCTTTGTCAGCACCCTCGGGTGGATGTTGCCCGGCTTGGTGTCCGGGGAAGTGATTGTCTCTATGGTACTGAACCTGCCCACTTCTGGACCGGTTTTGTATACATCGTTGGTCCAACAAGATCAATACGTGGCAGCCGGATTTATCCTGGTGCTCAGCACACTCACCGTCATCGGCACTTTCATCTCCGACTTATTGTTGGCGTGGGTAGATCCACGCATTCGGCTACAGTAGAGGTAGACTATGGAAGATCTGGCAGTTATCAATCACAACGAACCTGTGAAGGACGAAGAATCCCTCAAGCTAGAGGTAGCTTCCCAATGGCAATTAATGTGGTGGAAATTCAGAAAGCATAAGTTGGCCATGATTAGCGGCGCGATGGTCATCGCTTTCTACGTAGTGGCGCTTTTTTGCGAGTTTCTCGCACCGAGTGTCCCTACCACATATCTCGATATTTACGCTACAGCCCCACCCCAGCCCATCCATCTATTCTACGAGGGCAAGTGGATGCCCCACGTTAAGGGGCTTACATATGAGCGCGACCCGGTGTCTTTCAGAAAGACCTGGACCATTGACGAAGAAGGCGTCGTGCCGATTGGGTTCTTTGTGCGTGGCGATCCTTACAAAATGTGGGGCCTCATCCCGACGGACCTCCACTTGTTCGGTTCCAAAAATCCCGGCGATCCCTTCTATCTGATGGGCGCCGACATGATCGGGCGCGACGTCTTCAGCCGCCTCATCTACAGCAGCCGTGTCTCGCTAACCGTGGGTCTGTTGGGGATGGTAATCTCCCTGAGCATCGGCATTTTGCTAGGCGGTATCTCCGGCCTGGTCGGCGGCGCGCTAGACAACATCATTCAACGCGTCATCGAAATCTTGATGTCCATCCCCACCCTGCCGATCTGGCTGGCGCTGGCGGCTGTGGTCCCCATTGACTGGCCGGCCCTGCGCGTGTACTTTATGATTTCGATCATTCTCTCCCTGATCAGTTGGACGGGTATGGCGCGGGTCGTGCGCAGCAAATTCCTGGCCTTGCGTGAGGAGGACTTCGTGATGGCAGCGATGCTCGACGGGTGCAGTCGTACACGCTTGATTCTGCGGCATATGCTCCCCTCCTTCCTCAGCCACATCATCGCGTCGATCACCCTGTGGATTCCCGGCCTTATCCTGGGCGAAACGGCGTTGAGCTTCCTGGGACTTGGTTTACGACCGCCGGTCGTGAGCTGGGGTGTGATGCTGCAGGATACGCAAAAGGTCGCCGTGATCGCCCGCTACCCCTGGTTGCTGGCGCCCGGCGGTGCGGTATTTCTGATCGTGCTGACGCTGAACTTCCTGGGCGATGGTCTGCGCGACGCCGCCGACCCCTATTGATAGAAGGTATTCCATGACAGATAATAAACTTTTACTCGAAGTAACCGACTTGAAGGTCCACTTCTTCACCGACGAAGGCGTGGTGAAGGCTATTGACGGCGTCGATATGAATGTCGAAGGCGGCAAGACACTCTGCTTGGTTGGCGAGAGCGGCTGCGGCAAAAGTGTGACATGCCGTGCGTTCCTGGGGATCGTGCAGCCGCCGGGGCGCATTGTGTCCGGCGACATCCTGTTCCACCAAAACGGCGAAGTTGTGAACATTGCCAAGCTGCCCCCCAGAGGTCGGGAAATACGCCAGATTCGGGGCAAAGAAATCTCGATGATCTTCCAGGAACCGATGACGTCGCTCAGCCCGATGTACACGGTGGGCAACCAGATTATGGAGAACATCACCCTCCACACAGGCGTCTCCAAGGATGAGGCTAAAGAACGCGCCATCTCGTTGTTGGGGCAAGTGGGCATCCCCAAGCCAGAGCGCCTGGTCGACGAATATCCTTTCCGACTCAGCGGTGGGATGCGCCAGCGGTCGATGATCGCGATGGCACTCTCCTGCAACCCCACCATACTGATCGCCGACGAGCCGACGACCGCGCTAGACGTCACTACCCAGGCGCAAATCCTCGATCTGATGTTGGAGCTGCAGGCGAAATATGGGATGGCGTTGCTGTTCATCACCCACGATTTGGGTGTCGTCGCCGAAATCGCCGACGAGGTTGCCGTGATGTATCTGGGGAAGATCGTAGAACGCGCAGATGCAGACACCATCTTCAACGATCCCAAACATCCCTACACACAAGCGTTGCTACGGTCAATTCCCAAAATTGCGATGCGTCGCGAAGAACTGGACCCGATCAAAGGCATGGTTCCCAGTCCCTTCCGGCGTCCTAGCGGTTGTAACTTCAACCCGCGTTGCCCCAGAGCGATGTCCGTGTGCCGGGAAGTTGTACCGAGTCCTATCCAACTAGGCCCCAACCATACCGCGGCCTGCTTGCTCTATGACGCTAGCGTCAGAGACAGAAAGGAGGGCGTGTAGGCATGGCAAAACAACAGAAACAGGAAGCGGTGCAACCCCCACCCGAGATGCGCTTGCCCGAGGCCCTGCTCGAAGTCAACAACCTGAAGATGTACTTCCCGATTACGGAAGGCTTGTTTGCCCGCATAAAAGGCTACACCAAAGCAGCCGACGATGTAAGTCTCTTCATTCGCAAAGGGGAAACACTCGGCCTGGTTGGCGAAAGTGGTTGTGGCAAAACCACCGTCGGACGTTGCATCGTGCGCGCCTACACCCCAACAGCCGGTCAAATTCTGTACCGGAATATGGATGACACGGTTGTGGACCTGGCACCGCTGGATAATAAAGAGGTGCAGCCATACCGTAAGGATATACGTATGATCTTCCAGGATCCCTATTCAGCGCTGAACCCCCGCATGACGGTCTTCGACATCATCAGCGAAGCGCTCAAAGTGAATAAACTGATGGCGAGCCAATCCGAAATGGAAGACCGTGTCGAGTATTTGTTGCAACGGGTTGGGCTGCGCCCCGAATACATCAAGCGTTATCCCCACGCCTTCAGCGGTGGCGAGCGCCAGCGCATCGGCATCGCGCGCTCATTGGTGACGAACCCGCGCCTGATCGTGGCCGACGAGGCAGTGTCGGCGCTGGATGTGTCGATCCGCGCACAAATCCTCAACCTGATGGAAGAATTGCAACAAGACTTTGACCTGACGTATCTGTTCATTTCGCACGACTTAAGTGTGATCCGCCACATCTGCAACCGCGTGGTCGTGATGTACGTTGGCAAAGTCGTAGAGATCGCCAGTGGCCTGGACATCTATATCGATCCCAAGCACCCTTACACCGAGGCGCTGATGTCGGCGGTGCCCGTATCCAACCCCCGCGCGCGCGATAAGGGAGCGCGCATCCGTCTCGCAGGCGAGGTCGCTGATCCTTCAAATCCGCCGTCCGGCTGCTATTTCCACCCGCGCTGTCGCTATGCAAAAGAGCAGTGCAGCGTTGAAACGCCTGTTTTGCGCGATATGGGAAACGACCACTTCGTTGCATGCCATTTCGCCGACGAACTAGAACTCACCGGCGTCCGCATGGCTTAAACTTCGACGCCCTTACAACACCATCCATCAAAGGCCCCGCAAAAGTTGCGGGGCCTTCGTCATTGACTATTTTCTCCCATTGGGTAAAAATAACGATCAGGACGCAGATACTTTTTGAATCAGCGAAAATCTGCGCAAATATGCGTCCGTCATCTTGTCGAAGCCTGTTAAGGAACAAGTCTAGTCACGACCAAAGGAGACTTCCATGAGTTCAGTTTTAGTGCTCTACCACTCACAAGAGTACGGCAACACACACGCAATGGCCGAGGCGGTCGCCGAGGGCGCCCGATCCGCCGGTGCCGACGTTACGCTGATCAACGCGAACGAACGGCGCATCACACTGGATGAGTATCGCGCCTTCGATGCCGTTGCCTTCGGCACGCCGGACTACTTCAGCTATTTCGCCGGGACGATGAAAGTCTTCCTCGATGACTGGTACATCGCCAGGAAGACCAATCCCGCGCGACTGTCGGACAAGCCCTACGCGCTCTTTCTCTCCCATGGCGGCGGTGGGCGCGCAAGACAACCATTCGAGGAGCTTTTCAAACGTATGGGCACGAAGATTGGCGCAACCGTGACATCATCGGGACGCCCGACACCTACCATTCTCGATGCATGTCGGGGATTAGGCCAACAACTGGCGCAAGCCGCGCGCTGAGACTTTCGCCGCCTCAATTTCAATGTAGAATACACCCAAATGTGCGCGGGATGTCCTTCCGGCATCCCCGCCAAATACGATATTGGCTTAAGGAGCTATACATGTCTGAATCGAAAGCAAAGAAAGCGATCTTGGTATGGGGCGGTTGGATGGGACACGAGCCGGATCAGTGTGTGGCGATTTTCGCGCCGTATCTGGAATCCCAGGGCTATGCAGTCGAGGTCTTCGACAACCTCGACGTCTACCTGAACACCGACAAGATGATGGGGCTCGACCTGATCGTGCCGGTGTGGACGATGGGCACGATCACGCAGGAGCAGGAAAAGGGCCTCCTGGAAGCCGTCAAAAGCGGCGTGGGGATCGCCGGCTGGCACGGCGGGATGGGAGACTCGTTCCGCAACAACGTCGAGTACCAGTTCATGGTCGGTGGGCAGTGGGTGGCGCATCCCGGCGGCGTGATCGATTATCGCGTCAACATCATCAGCGACGATCCGATCGTGGCCGGACTGGAGGACTTCGATATGCACTCTGAGCAATACTACATGCACGTCGATCCCTCCAACGAAGTGCTGGCAACGACGACCTTCAACGGCGACCATGCTTACTGGATCGACGGCGTCGTCATGCCCGTCGCGTGGAAGCGAATGTACGGTCAGGGCCGCGTCTTCTACGCCTCGGTCGGCCACGTCGCCAAAGACTTCGAGGTGCCTGAGGCGCTCGAAATGGTGAAGCGCGGGATGATGTGGGCGAGCAAGTAAGCGAATCAGCGAATGAAAGAATCGGCGCAAACTGAGAGTGAGAGGAACGCTATGAACAAGACTAAGATTGGCGTAATCGGTTGCGGTAACATCAGCGGCATTTATCTACAGGCGGATAAGGTTTTCGAGATTCTGGACACGGTCGCGTGCGCGGACATCGTGATGGAGAAGGCCCAATCGCAAGCGGAAAAGCACCACATCGCGCGCGCGTGCACGGTGGAGGAACTCCTGGCCGATCCCGACATCGAGATCGTCGTCAACCTCACCATCCCCAACGCGCACTACGAGGTAGCGATGGCGGCGGTGGCAGCCGGAAAATCGGTCCACAACGAGAAACCGCTGACCATCACCTGCGAGCAGGGCAAGGCGCTCCTGGCAGCGGCGAAGGCGAAGGGCGTGCGCGTCGGCGGCGCGCCGGACACCTTCCTCGGCGGTGGCATCCAGACCTGCCGCAAGCTCATCGACGACGGCTGGATCGGCGAACCCATCGGCGCGACGGCCTTTATGACGTGTCACGGTCACGAAAGCTGGCATCCGGCCCCGGAGTTCTACTACAAAGTGGGCGGTGGGCCGATGTTCGACATGGGGCCGTACTACCTCACGGCGCTCGTCAACCTGATGGGGCCGGTGCAATACGTCAGCGGCGCGACGCGCATCACCTTCCCCACGCGGACCATCACCAGCCAGCCGCTGCACGGCACGGTCGTCGATGTAGAAGTGCCCACGCACGTCGTCGGCACGCTCGAATTCGCCAACGGCGCGATCGGCACGATCATCACCAGCTTCGACGTGTGGGCCGCCGAACTGCCGCGCATCGAAATCTACGGCACGGAGGGCACGCTCAGCGTCCCGGATCCCAACACCTTCGGCGGGCCGGTGCGCGTGCGCCGGGCGGGCGCGTCCGAGTGGAGCGATATCCCGCTCACGCACGGCTACGCGGAGAACAGCCGGGGTATCGGCGTCGCGGATATGGCCTACGGGCTGCAATCCGGGCGTCCCCATCGCGCCAACGGGGACCTGGCCTACCACGTCCTCGACATCATGCACGCCATCCACGACGCCGCTGACGCGGGGCAGCGGGTGACGCTGGAGAGCACGTGCGAGCGCCCTGCCGCACTCCCACTTGGACTGCGCAAAGGGTTACTGGACGCTTAACAAACTGTCGGAGAAGTTCAGAAACCCGGTTTTTGATGAAAACCGGGTTTCTGTAAATTACAAGGAGAATACCGATGCCTATCCTGCAATTACTGAAAATCATCTCGACCCTGGCTACGATCGGGGTTGGACTGGTTTCTTTGTTCCGCCCACGGTATGTGCTCGGATTCACCGGACTGCAAGCTCCAGGAGCACGGGGCATCTCCGAAATCCGGGCCATCCTGGGCGGGCTGTTCATCGCGCTGGGACTCGCGCCGCTGCTGCTCAACGACCCGGCGGCTTACCGGATGCTCGGCATCGCCAACGTCGGGATCGCCGCCGCTCGCGCAATATCCATGTTCGTGCTGGATAACGTCGTCACGCCTACCAACAGCACCAGCCTGGTCTTCGAAGTCGCTTTCGGCGTGATCCTGCTCTTGTAAGACAGCCTTGCAAAGGAGGTTACAATGCGTATCGCCAAAATCATCGCCTTGATCGGCGTGGCAACGATGACGGGCATCATCCTCTATGCCTTCATAGCGGGGAATTTCTCAGAAGAAGGCAATATCCTGCTCTCCATGCCATGGGGGATCGTCTCGCTGGTTGATCTGTATGTCGGATTCACGCTCTTCTCTGCGTGGATCGTCTACCGCGAAAAATCGGTATTGCGGTCGGTCATCTGGGTCTTCTTCATGATGACCTTGGGCTTTTTCACCGCCAGCCTGTACACGTTCATCGCCCTGCAAACCAGCCAGGGCGATTGGCAGCGGTTCTGGATGGGCAAAAAAGCGCTGGACAAATGAGGATATTAGAAAAGGGTATCTTGCGCGAACGCTACGACGTGATCGTTGTCGGCGCTGGATTGGGCGGAATGACAGCCGCCAGTCTGTTAGCCAAACGCGGCCTATCCGTGCTGATGATCGACCAACAGAACAAGCCCGGCGGTTCCTGCACCTCGTTCAAGCGCGAGGACATCGTCTTCGACGTCGGCACGGCGATGATCTACGGCTTTGGCGACAAAGGCTTCAAGCCCTTCCGCTTTCTGATCAATGAACTCGAAGAACCCATTGAGATGATTGCCCACCCCACCCTGGCCCGTATGACGTTCGAGGGGCAAGAGATCACCTTCTGGCCGGATGTGGACCAATTTCTGGACGAACTCGGCGCGCTCTATCCCGAAGAAAAAGATGGACTGCGCGCGTTCTACGATGACCTTTACAAGATGTACGAAAACATCGTCATCAAAAACGAGGTGGTCGTACCCCCTTCGGAGTTTTCGGCGCGCCAGGGATTGCGGCGGCTGCTTTCTGATCCGCTGGGCATCTTCAAAATGCAGCGCTTGCTCTCCATCAGCGTCAAAGATTTGCTGGATCGCTATTTTCACACGCCGGAGATCGCCCATTTCTTCGACAAGCTCTGTTCGGCCTACGCCTATACGACCGCCGAGGAAACGCCCGCCGTCCTCGCCGCCACGATGTTCCTCGACAACCACATTGGCGGCGTTTACTATCCCGCCGGCGGAGCGCAGATGCTGCCCAATACCATCGAAAAGGCCTTCGAGCGCGACGGCGGGCAGGCGCTCTACCATTACCTGGTGGACGAGATCCTGATCCGCGACGGGCGCGCTTGCGGTGTGCGACTGTCGAACGGCGAAGAAATCCTGGCGGATCGCGTCATCGCCAACGCCACCGTGTGGAACCTCTACGGCAAACTGGTGCGTCCGGAGCACATCGCGCCGGAACGTCTGGCGTGGGCGCAGGCGCTCGTCCCCACCTACCCCAGCATGACGCTCTACATGGTCACCGACCGGGCCGCCTTGCCGGAAGATGTGTTCCCGTGGGAGATTTTCATCGAAAATCGCGCCGTCATCGACCATTCCGACCTCACGTTGTACATCAACGCCCTGGTCGACCACACCCTGTGCCCGCCGGACAAGCTGGTCATCATGGCGATTGCGCCGAATATGTGCGACTGGCCCTCCCCGGAAGACGCAGCATATCGTTCCGAGGCTTACCGCGACCAGAAACAGCGAGAGGCTGAACGGATGCTCGTCCAAATCGACCAACACTATCCCGGCTTCAGCAGCCACATCGAAACCCTGATCGTCGGCACGCCGGCGACCATCGAGCGTTACATGCTCAAGAACGGCGGCGCGGTCGGCGGCCCGAAGAATGCCATCGGCCAGCACATGCTGAAGCGGCTCCACGCCCGCAGCGAGTGGAAGAACCTCTACGTCTGCGGCGACTCGACGGTGATGGGCACCGGCGCGCCCGCCACGATGGTCTCCGGTGTCGGCGCGGCGAACATGGTGCTGCGCGACCTGCGCAAGCCGGAGTACGACACGCGCAAGTACCCCAAACAGTACGTGCGCTTCGTCGACATCCCCTACACCCGCCCAGAAGTCGCAGCGGATGATCCCATCACGCCGGAGAACGCGCATCTCATCGCCGCGCAGTGCCAGGGCTGCGAACATCCGGCGTGCGTCAGCGGCTGCCCTGCCGGGATCGACATCCCCGGCTTCCTACGGCGGATGGAAGCGCGGAACTACGCCGGCGCGGCACGGCTGCTGCGCGAGCGCAATCCCTTTGCCGAAGTCTGCGGCTATACTTGCGCAGCGGATCAGTTGTGTCAGAAACGCTGCTATCGCAAATCCTTTGCCGGCGCGCCCGTGCACATCGCGGAACTCGAACGCTGGGTGTGCAAGGCAGCGGGCCTTCGGGGCTGGCTGCGCCCCAATCCCATCGAGAACGCTCAACGCGTCGCCGTGATCGGCAGCGGTCCGGACGGTCTGAGCTGCGCCTACTACCTGGCTTTGACAGGCCGCACCATTGACGTGTACGACACACACGCGCAGCCGGGCGGCCTGCTGCGGCAGATGGCGGCGGGCGGCGATCTTCCGCCGGAGGCTCTGAACCGGGATCTGCAAGGTGTGCTGGCGAGCAACATTCATTTCAACGGCCAGCAAGAACTAGGGAAAACGTTCGACGTCGCCGAACTGCGCCACTCGCACTGCGCGCTCTACATCACGGCGGACTTCGTCGAAGTGCTGCACGCTGCACTCGATCCAATGACCCGACAAGTTGTGTCACAGCCCAAATTCTACATCGGCGAGAATCACCGAACGGTGGTCGAAGCTGTTGCGGAGGGGCGCCGCATTGCGGTAAGTATTGGTCAAAATGACGACTAACGTAATATCAACGACCAATTTGACGTAATCGCATTAACAAAAGGCCTACGCAAATAGCCCCCACAAAAAGAACGCCCTCCCAATAATTTACAAGATATTCTTCTCACATTTGACGTTTTTCATAGAACTGGTATCCTTTGGACAAGCATAACGTTGGATCTCCAATCCAGAAAGGAACACAGCGATGAATAACACATATTGTGGGACTAAACGTAAAAAACGCTCCCTGTCACGACGGCACTTTCTCAAACTCATAGCGACCGGCGTCCTGGCTGGCTGCGCGCCGAAAATCACACCCCAACCAACGAACGAACCAGCCGCGCCAATACCGCCTTCACCAACCGCCGCGCCGACGAACACAGCAACGGCAATACTGCCACCGCCCTCCCCAACTACCCAACAACCTCCCCCCCTAAACACCGTCCTCCCAAACACCCACACCCCCACACCGCCTCCCACCCTCACGCCGGCTCCCGTCGCGCGCCCTCACGTGCTGGGCAAAGTCGTGCACACCCGTCATGCCAGTGTATGGGATGGCGGCAATCTGCAACCCAACGCCATCCGCCAGATGCTCGACGCCTCCATCACCCAACTCACTGGGCTGGACGACGCCCACGCAGCCTGGAGCGCCCTCTTCGCGCCCGGCGAGCGCGTCGCTCTCAAAGTCAACACGATTGCAGGCGCATCGTATTGGACGCACGTTCCGCTGGTGATGGCCATCGCGGAGCGCTTGCAAGACGCGGGCGTCCCGGCGGAACAGATCGTCATCTTCGACCGGCTATCGCGTGAACTGCAAGGCGCGGGGTACACGCTCAAAACAGATGGCCCAGGCGTGCGCTGCTACGGCACGGAGCGCGCCTACACCGCCGGGTGGACGCTGCTGGATCGAGATGTCGCCATCAGCGACGTGCTATTGAGCTGCGACGCCCTCATCAACATCCCGTTGCTCAAGACGCACGGGACCAGCGGAATCAGCTTCGCGCTCAAAAACCACTACGGCACGTTCGACCGCCCCGGCCAATATCACGCGAACATCGAACGGGCATTGGGCGCGCTCAACGCCCTGGACGCCATCCGCGACCGCACGCGGCTGACCATCGGCGATGCACTGAGCATCTGCACGCACAACTGGAACAACGCCGTCACCGGGAACTCGATCCTGATGAGCTTCGACCCGGTGGCGCACGACGCCGTCGGCATGGAACTGTTCGCCGACGCACGCGCCGCGACCGGCGCAAATTCTGCCGCTGCCGCTCAAAAAGTCGCGGCCTGGCTGGAACACGCCGCCTCACTAGGACTGGGCGAGCACGCGCTGGACGCTATCGATAAAGTGGAGGTCAATTTAGCATGAAACGTTGGACACGACGACAATTCTTACAGTGGGCCGGCCTGCTCGCGGCAAGCGCCGCGCTGCTAGGACCGGGATGCAGCGCCAAACCCGGCGGCGATGCGGATGCCGGTCGCCCCGCCGCCCCCGCGCCCACCAGCGACCAGGCATATCTGGCCATCGCGCACGGCAACGACCCGGCGACGATCACGGAGCGGGCGCTGGCCGCCATTGGCGGGATCGAACGCTTCGTCAAAGCTGGCAACGACGTCATCATCAAGCCCAACATCTGCGTGAACTACAACCCGCCGGAATTCGCCGCCACGACCAACCCCACGGTCGTCGCCACGCTGGTCAAGTTGTGCCGCGGTGCAGGCGCGAAGCGCGTCCGTGTGATGGACATGCCTTTCGGAGGCACACCGGCATCGGCCTACGCCGTCAGCGGCATCGAGGAGGCGGTCAAAGCGGCGGGCGGCGAGATGGAGATCATGAACCCGGCGAAGTTCGTCAAAACCGCCATCCCGGAAGGCCGGGACATTCAAAGCTGGGAAATCTACCGGGATATTATGACGGCCGACGTGTTGATCAACGTCCCCATCGCCAAACATCACTCGCTGGCGCGGCTAAGCCTGGGGCTTAAGAATCTCCTGGGCACGATCACCAAACCCAGCCAAATCCACAGCAACCTCGCGCAGCGTATCGGCGACCTGGCGAGCGCCATTCGCCCTACGCTCACCGTGATGGACGCCGTGCGGGTGCTGATGACCAACGGGCCAACCGGCGGCAGCCTCAACGACGTGAAGCAGACCGACACGGTCGCTGTCAGCCACGACTTCGTCGCGGCGGATGCCTGGGCTGCGACATTGTTCGCTCTCAAAGGCGCCGATATCCCGTTCGTCAAGGCCGCGGCGCAGATGGGATTGGGCACGTTGGAATTGGATAATCTCAAGATTGAAGAAATCAATGCTTGAAACTGAAACGTGCAAACGGAAAAAGATGAAGAGAAAACACACCCCCTTATACATTGTATGCATCGTACTGCTCATAGCCGGCTGCGGCCAGAAAACGACAGCGCCCACCACCGTTTCACTGCGCGACGTTTTTCCCGGCGATGACGCCATCCCCGGCTGGACACGCGATGGAGGCACAGAAACCTACAACAGTGACACCCTCTACGATCTGGTAGATGGTCAAGCGGATGCTTTCTTCGCCTACAACTTCGAGGCGGTAGCCGTGCAGAGCTACG
>JBNGDO010000120.1:0-16306 GCA_049975385.1 Anaerolineae bacterium
GGTTATTGTCGCCGATGCCGTGATTTCGCAGGCAACCGCGTTAGTCGCCGCGACTCGAATCAGCGGGATCCCAGCCGATATCGCCGACGCACAAACCGCAATTGCGGAAGCAGTTTTCGCTTATCATCAGGCCGACCAGACGCACGACGACACGATGCAGTGTCTCGACGTTGCTATGCCAGACGGCAATACACAACATATCTGCCCGGCGCTTGGTCCTTATGAAGAAATGACGCGCGCGCAGGTGACGGCGGCACAGGCGGCCTTGGACGCAGCGCAATCGCAACTCGCTGCCCTGCGCGGGCCAACCGGAGCAAGCATCGCCGCAGCAGAGGCCAACGTCCAAACCGCGCTGGCGCAGCGTGATGCCATGCAGGCGCAGCTCGATCTGGCGCGGGCTGGCACGACTGCTGCAACCATCGCCATCGCAGAAGCCACCGTCCGCGAGACTGAAGCGGCGTTGGCTACCGCCCGCAACCTGCTCGCCGACCTGACGTTGACGGCCCCCTTCGACGCCATCGTGAGCGACGTCGCTGTCCACCCGGGAGATATCCCCGCACCCGGCGGCGCCCTCGTCACCCTGGCAACACTCGACGCGCTGCACATCCGCGTCAAAGACCTGACGGAACTCGACATCGGGCGCGTGACTGAAGGCCAATCTGTCCGCGTCACCTTCGACGCCCGGCCCGACGCCATCGTCAACGGACATGTCACCCGCATCGACCGCCAGGGCCAGGACTACCTAGGCGATGTAATCTATCCTGTCTACATTGAACTGGACACCATGCCAGCCTGGGCTATGTGGGGAATGACGGCGAAACTGCGAATCAAGAATCAGCGAATCAAGAATGGGAGAATAGTAATTCCGCAACTTTCGAGGCTCCCATTCGCTGATTCTACATTCGCTCATTCTGTATTTGCCGAAGCGGTGATCGAACCAGAACGTTGGGCCGAAGTACGCTTCACCGTCCCCGGCAAGGTCGTCGAAGTACTGGCACAGCCAGGAATGAGCGTGCAAACCGGGGACGTGCTGGCGCGCCTCGATGCGACACACGAAGACGCTGCCGTTCGCCAGGCGGAAGCCAAACTCGCCACGGCGCAGGCGCAATTGGTGTTGGCACAGACCGGGCCGCGCCCGGAGACCATCGCCGCTGCCGAAGCACAGGTCGGCGCGGCCGAGGGCAACGTGGCGCGTGCGGTCGCGGCGCGAAATCAATTGACAGCGGCGGGACGCGAGGCGCAAGTCGCCGCAGTACGCGCGCAGCTCGAAGCTGCGCAGGCCGAGAGGCGACAGCTTGAAGCGCAGTGGCAGTGGGCTAAGGACGGCGGGGCCGACGAGCGCGCGCAGGATTTGTGGGAGCAGATCACGGTGGTGGATCAGCGGATTGCGGCAGCGCAGGCACGCCTGGCGTCCATACCGGACGTGTTCGCCGCCCAGGTGCAGGCCGCCGATGCAGGCGTCCACGTCGCCGAAGCGCAACTCGCCGCCGCGCAGGCGGAGCTTACCCAGACACAGGCCGGGCCGCGCGCCGAGGAGGTCGCCGTGGCGCAGGCTGCCGTCCGGCAAGCGGAGGCCGCACTCGCCGCCGCTCAGGCCACCCTAACGCATACCGAATTGCGCGCCCCGTTCGCCGGCACGGTCACACAGGTGTTGATAGAGACGGGTAATTTTGTCACACTGGAACGTCCGGTCGTCGTGATAGCAACGCTGAACCGATTGCACGTGCAGACCCGTGACGTGCTGGAAAACGACGTGGGGTACGTCAGCGTGGGGCAACCGGTCACGGTCAAAGTGGACGCGCTGCCTGAGGCCACATTCGCCGGGTACGTCGCCCAAATCGAAGCACAGGGTGTCCTCTATCGCGGCGACGTGACCTACCCGGTCATCATCACACTGGACACGCCATCACCTGCATTGTTGTGGGGGATGAAAGCCGTGGTGGAAATCACTCCATGAAGATTCAGCCTTCGCCAGGCTGGCCGACAAAGTATTAACAATTCATTAGATTTTAGCACTCTCAAGGCGAGAGTGCTTGACAAACACCATGAACCGTGCTATCATTATAATTAATTTAGCACTCAAGGTCATCGAGTGCTAAAACATACACGAAAATTCTAAATTTATCAAGTGGAGGTAAGTCATGAGCGTAAAGATTCGACCCTTGAACGACCGTGTAATTGTGGAACCCGTCGAAGAGGATGAAATGACCTTCGCAGGTGGGCAATTGGTGCTCCCCGACACGGCCAAAGAAAAGCCCCAGCAGGGCAAAGTCCTGGCCGTCGGTCCTGAAGTAGAAGTAGAAAATGAAGACGGCAAAATTATCGGCCCGCAGGAGGGCGACCTGGTGATCTACGCGAAGTACGCCGGTACGACGTTCAAGACCCGTGACGGCAAGGAAATGTTGATCTTGCGCGTGGACGACATCCTGGGTGTTGTCGAGGAATAATTCCTCGCAACCTATATCAATCAATAATCTTCTTTGAATAAGGAGTAAAAAATGGCTAAGCAATTACAATTCGGTAGTGAAGCGCGCGCGAGCCTAAAGCGCGGTATGGACGTTTTGGCAAACGCGGTGGTGACCACCCTGGGACCCAAGGGCCGCAACGTGGCTTTGGACAAGAAATGGGGTTCCCCCACCATTACCCACGACGGTGTGACCGTCGCAAAAGAAATCGAGCTGGAAGACGCTTTCGAGAATATGGGCGCGCAGCTTTTGAAGGAAGCTGCCACCAAGACCAATGACATCGCCGGTGACGGCACCACCACCGCCACCCTCCTGGCGCACGTCCTCATCGAAGAGGGCATGAAGAACGTGGCTGCCGGCGCGAACCCGATGCTCCTCAAGAAAGGCATCCTCGCCGCCGCCGATAAGGTCGCTGATGCGATCAAAGAAGCGGCTGTCGAGGTCAACACCAAGGAAAACATCGCCGACGTTGCCGCCATCTCCGCGCAGGAGCGCGCGATCGGTGATCTGATCGCCGAAGTGATGGACAAAGTTGGCAAAGACGGCGTCATCACCGTCGAAGAATCCAAGGGCCTCGAGTTTGAGACCGAGTACGTCGAAGGTATGCAATTTGACCGCGGCTACATCAGCCCTTACTTCATCACCAATCCGGACAGCATGGAAGCTAACATCGAGGATGCCTATATCCTCATTCACGACAAGAAAATCTCCGCCGCACAAGACCTGGTTCCCATTCTGGAGAAGCTGGTGCAGAAAGGCGCCCGCAACCTTGTTATTATTGCGGAAGACATTGATGGCGAGGCACTGGCGACCCTGGTGGTCAACAAACTGCGTGGCCTGCTGACCGCGTTGGCGATCAAGGCCCCCGGCTTTGGCGACCGCCGCAAGGCTATGCTGCAAGACATCGCCACCCTTACCGGTGGGCACGTCATCACTGAGGAAGAAGGCCGCAAGCTGGATAGCGCCACCATCGCCGACCTGGGCCGCGCCGACAAAGTCATCTCCACCAAGGACGATACAACCATCGTCGGTGGGCACGGCGACGACGCGCAGATCCAGGGCCGCATCGAGCAGATCAAGAACGAGATGGAACACTCCACCTCCGATTACGACCGCGAGAAGCTGCAAGAGCGTCTGGCAAAGTTGGTCGGCGGCGTCGCCATCATCCGCGTGGGTGCGGCGACTGAGACCGAGCTGAAGGAAAAGAAGCACCGCGTCGAGGACGCGCTGAGCGCGACCCGCGCGGCCGTCGAAGAGGGCATCGTCCCCGGTGGTGGTGTGGCGCTGCTGAACGCGATGGGCGTCCTAGACAGCCTCAAGATGGGCTATCCCGATGAGCAGACCGGCGTGGCCATCCTCAAGAAGGCGCTGGAAATGCCCGTTCGCAAGATTTCGGGGAACGCCGGTGAAGACGGTGCCGTGATCCTGGCCGAAGTGCGCCGCAAGCAGGCTTCGAAGAAAAACAATCATATCGGTTACGATGTGATGAGCAGCAAGTATCTCGATATGCTCGAAGCCGGCATCATCGACCCCGCCAAGGTGACCAAGGGCGCGCTACTCAACGCCGCCTCCGTCGCTGCGATGGTGCTCAGCACCGAGGCACTCATCACCGATATCCCCGAACCCGAACCACCCGCGCCCGCTGGCGGGCCAGGTGGCGGTATGGGCGGGATGTACTAAATCGCTAAACAAGCTCAGAAATATCAAGGGGGCGCGAAGTTCGCGCCCCCTTTTTGTTTGGTCCTTACATTTGGTGATATTCTACGCTAGCCATCTACGCACACGCGCTAACCCCCTTGGGCGTCAACGTCCAGAAGCGCAGACCGCTACCGGGACGCGCGCCGCACGCCTGGGCCAGCGAACAACCGCTGCATCCCTCCGCACACGCTTCCGGCACAGCCAAGTAACCGCCGTCCACCAATTGCGCGAGCATCTGTTCGAGCAGAGGTGCTGGGACGCCCAGCGCCGCCGCCAGTTCCTGCGAGGTGCGGTAGGCGTCGTCGCGGATCAGCGCCAGCAGCGCCTTGAGCATATCAGCCTCCCACCAGCAACGTTCCGACCTGATACACGAGGATGCCTGCTCCCAGCGAGATGACGAGCATCAGTCCCAGGTTGAGCAGCGTCCACAACCAGGAGCGCGTCTCCTGTTTGACCGCGGCCACCGTCGCCACACAGGGGATAAAGAGCATCTGCACGATCAGGAACCCCAACGCTGCCGGCGGCGTGATCAACGACGGCAACACCGCTTCGAAGTCACCGTAAAGCACGCCGAGCGTGGCGATGGTATTCTCCTTCGCCACAAAACTGGTCAGCAACGCCACGATCAACATCCAGGGCAGGCCCATCGCGACGCCGAGCGGCGCCAGGCTTTTCCCAATCCACGCCAGGTAGCTCTGCGTCACGTCGCCGTTGGCGGGGAAGTACGAGAGCAGCCACACCACCACCGACGCAGCCAGAATCACCGTTCCGGCTTTCTGCAAGAAGGCAACGACGTTCTGCCAGACGTACAGGCCGATGGTGCGCGCGTTGGGCAGGTGATAGAGGGGCAATTCCATGATGAACACTGCCTGTTCCCCTTTGAGCACCACACGGTGGAAGACGATGCCGAGCACGGCCAGCACGGCCAGGTTGACCGCAACCAGGCCCCAAGCCACCCACACTGCCGCCTCGCCGAAGAAGATCGGCGCGAGCACGGCGACCACCGCCATACGCGCGGCGCACGGGATCAGCGGGGCCAGCATGATGGTGAGCCAGCGCGCGCGCTTCGTTTCGATGATGCGCGTGCCCAGAATCGCCGGGACGTTGCAACCAAAACCGAGCAGCAACGGCAGGAAGCTCTTGCCGTGCAGCCCCATCGCGTGCATAAAGCGGTCGGTGATGTAGGCCGCGCGGGCCATGTAGCCGGTGTCTTCGAGAAAGCCCAACACAGCAAAGAAGATCACCAGGATCGGCAGGAACGTCACCACCATCCCCGCGCCGCCGATCAGGCCATCTGCGAGCAGATCGACCGTCCAGCGCGGCAGCGCGCCTTGCAGCCCGTTGCGTAGCGCCTCCGCCCCCAGCCCGATCAATTCGTCCAACGTACCCTGCAGCGGAGAGCCGATGGCATAAGTCAACCAGAAGACGACCGCCAGCACGCCCAACAGCGCCAGCGTTCCCCATAAGGGATGCGTGAGCACCCGATCCAACCGCGCCGTCAACCCCATCGGGCCGACCTTCGGGCGCACGACCGCGGCGCGAATCATCCGGCTGATCCAGGCATAGCGCACCCCGGCAATGTCGAGGATCGCGTCCTCGTGATGGAGCAGGATATCGTGGACACGCATCCATACTTCCTCAGGGAGCGCTGCTTGCATCAAGGCCACGATTTCGTCATCGCCTTCCAACAGCTTCAACGCAATCCAATCCGCAGGATAGGGTTTTGGAACGTAATCGGCGACCCATGTGATAAGCTGCTCCAGCACTGTCTGGTGCGCGGGCAGGATCACCGGGCGGTGCGGATTGTAGGGATAGGCGCCATCGAACACTGCGACCACAGCGTCCAGCAGCGCTTCAAAGCCCCGGCCCTTCGTCGCAGACATCGGCACCACAGGAATCCCAAGCGCGGCTTCCAACACGCGCGGCTCTACCTGGATGCCCTCCTGCGCTGCGACGTCCATCATGTTCAATACCAACACCACCGGTGCGGGCAAGAGCAGCAATTCGGCCAACAAATACAGGCTACGCTCCGGGATCGCTGCATCGACGACGGCGACCACCACGTCGGGGCGCTCGTGGAGGACGTAATCGCGCGCCACCCGCTCCTCCACCGAATTGGCCGTCAGACTGTAGGTTCCCGGCAAGTCCACAAAATCAAACTGGGTTTCACCCCGCGTGCAACCGCCGGTTTTCTGTTCCACCGTCTTTCCGGGCCAGTTGCCGACGTGTTGATTCATCCCGGTCAAGCCGTTGAAAATGGTGGACTTTCCCACGTTCGGCTGCCCGGCCAGCGCTACCTTGATCGTGGCACATTCAACAGCGTGAGACGCTGCTTCAGTCTCAATTCTGTCTAAGCGCTGCATCGCCGTCCTCCTCCAAATAAACCATCACATGGTTGGCTTCACCGCGTCCGAGCGCTACCTGTGTCTCCCGGACCGAGACAATCAGCGGGCCAATGCCGTGATTGCGCGTGACCGTCACTGTTGCGCCCAGTGTGAACCCAAGCGCCGCCAACCGCGAAACAAAGCGATGTCCACCGCGCAGCCGGTGGATCAACCCTATTTGACCCGGCTGCAACGCTGTCAATGGAACCATAAAAACACCTCCGACGAAGAAAATGAATATGACTTACTGAAAGCAGACGTCTTGTACATAAAGTGTATCACCAATCACTCAGAAGATCTCTACCCAGATTACATCCGCGCTTTCCAATGGGATACTTACCCGTCGCTCTTCTACCTGAACAATGATCTCGTCATCCTGCCGCTCGATTATGGTTACCTGGCAGCCTGGCAACAGCCCCCATCCCTGCACGTCGCGCAGAATGTCGCCAGACTCCGGCGCAATGCGCGTCACCCGGCCCTGCGCCCCTAGCGTCACCTGGCTCAGACAAATATCGTTGTATGGCAGTTCGCAAGGGGGGATCGGTTCACCATGGGGACAGCTAACCGGGTCCCCTAACATCGCGGCCAGGCGATCCGTCACCGACTCAGGCGCCGCGTGCTCCAATGAGCCGGCGATCTCGTGAGCCTCGGCCCAGGGCACATTCAACGTGTCCGTGAGGAAACGCTCCCACAGGCGATGCCGGCGCAGCAAAGCCAGCGCTACCGTTTCGCCTTGCTCGTTCAATATGACGCCGTGATAGGGATAATAACAAATCCAACCTTGTTGAGATAACTTCTGGACCATCTCATGGATGGAAACTGGGGAGAATCCAAAATGTTCCCCCAATGCCGAAAGGGGCACGGGCGACTCAGGATCGTCCCGCAAGCGATAAATCGCTCCCAGGTAATCCTCTACACGTTCCCTCACTACGACATTGCTTTCCATAATTGTCCTCTCTTATAAATTATAAGGCACACCTTATAATAAGGCAATTATAACATCGACCCCGACAACGTCAAGCGCAATATAAGGCCGTTCCAGGAAAATAAACCAGCCAGACTTTGGCACTGGCGCAGGAACTTGCCTCTGATGTGGCCTGGTTTAAATCCTGGAACTACCTAAGTACTGAGCAGTTACATTTATCTTGCTCTTTCAGGTATCGGTGTTATCATAAAATTCAAGATTATGGAAACTGAAGACATACTCCAAACCTTACCGAAGCGTCCAGCCCGTCACTGCCCGGTGTGCGGCGCGCGGGTGGCCGAAGAGGCAAAGGTCTGCCTGATGTGCGGCACGACTTTGGAGGAAGAACCCGAAGTCGAAGCGCCGCCGCCGAGTACCGGTCCGCAGCGGATGAAACCGGTACAGATCATCATTATGGCGGTTGTAGCCATAGTTATCCTCGCGGGTTCGGTCATGTTAGGGTTGCGGCTTACCCAGGGCCAGTTTAGCGCGCCAGCGGAACTCCCAACCTTCACACCTACCGAGACGAGTGTGCCCACCTTTACCCCAACTGCCACACGGACAGCGACGCCCACCCTCACACCAACGCCGCTGTCAACGCCTACACCGCAGCCGCCGCAGACTTATACCGTGCAGCCTGGGGATACGTTGCTTGGCATAGCTGTAGAATTCAATATTACTGTCGATGAGCTGAAGGCCTTCAACAACCTGGAGTCCGACGACATCGGCGCGGGGGACAGTCTGCTCATCCCGCCGCCTACGCCTACACCTGGCCCAACCCCCACCCTCGATCCTGGCGAACCCACCTTGACGCCCGCACCCTATCTCCTACACACTGTACGTCGGGGAGATACCTTGTCGACCATCGCTGAAAATTACCCCGGCGTGAGCGTTGACGACATTCGCCGGGCCAATAACATCCCCAAAGACACCGAAACGATCCAGCCCGATCAGGTTCTCGTCATCCCACAATACACGCCGACACCAGAACCTGACACTGCGGCAGCCATTGTGGGCGGCATACCCACGCCTGCGATGGCGTACGCCGCCCCGGAGATGCTCTATCCACCGGATAATGCCACATTTACCGGGCCGGATGCCAACATCATCTTGCAATGGGCCTCTACCGGCATCCTCACGGACAAGGAGTTCTACAAACTCGAATTCATCGTTCCGACAGTGGAAGGGAAAAACACGATCAACGTTTACCAACGCTCAACAGCCTGGCGGGTTCCAGAAGACCTCTTTCCACCGGCCGACAACGAGGATCGCGACTGTGCGTGGCGCGTCAGCGTCGTGCGCCAGGTCACCAGCGGGAGTGACCCCACCTACAAAGTCATCGGTCTGACAGGTAGACGCCGCACGTTCATTTGGAATGTCGCCGCACCGTGAACGACTGATCTGGTCATAATAAGGCTAGTCCAGTGTCGTATAGGCAGAGAAAGTTTAGCAAAATATGATCGGGGCAGCATAAGTGCGCACGAAGATTCGTGACTACGACGAAGGGAGAAAACTATGCAGAGGACCAACAAAGTGATCGCCGAGTTTTTCGCACAAGGATATCGTGTGTCGGGAACTTACGTCATCACCAAACGGCCCCTGGCCGACGAGATCTACGACCCGACGACCAATTACCTGCAGTTGAAAGAGGCTTACCTTTCGCCCATTATGGACCCCGCCCAAATCAGTGCCTACTACACACTCACCCTCTTCGACAAATCAAATCTGGATTTCGTGCTGACGGCCAATAAGAAAGACGGGTTGCGACGCGATCAGGCGTACGGCATGGGAACGTATCAGTTATCGATCTGTCTCACTGTCCCATTTTTTGAAATCACCGGGCAACTATATCAGATCCACAGACACTTCAATCCACGAATCTACCTTAGCTCGGATGCGGGGATTTTCATTTCCCTGTTGGATGTCACTGCGCGCTCCACGTTCAATCCCGATATCAGCTACCAGGGTGCCGTAGCACTCATCAACCGGGCGCATATCAGTTTCTTTGGCGAAACCGCCGGCTAGTCACGAGGAGGCAAAATCATGTCCCGAATCCTGATTATTGATGACAACTACGACATGCTCAGTATGCTCAAGATGATCCTGGAAAGACAAGGGAAACACGAAGTCATCGCCTGCACCAATGGACAAGAAGGTCTGGAAGCAGCTTTCAACGAGCTACCAGATGCAGCTCTCGTCGATGTGATGATGCCAGGTATGAGCGGCTACGATGTGGTCAAACAACTCCGCGCCGATCCCCGCACTGAACTAATGGGCATCATCATCCTTACAGCGCGTGGGCAGTCTGTTGATCGCGAGGCAGCACTGGCGGCCGGGGCGGACGATCATATGACCAAACCCGCCAACGTTGACGAGTTGCTCAAACGTATCGCTGAGCTTCTGGATCGGGACAAGGCAAAGGGACAAGCCACCAAAGCTATGACGTTGCCGGTCTTCAGCGTGAAGGGAGGGGTAGGCGTCACCACCCTCGCCATCAATCTGGCGAATGTGCTTCAGCAAATCGCCCCGACTGTGCTGCTGGACCTGGCCCCGACCATTGGACAATGTGCGTTCTCTTTAGGCATGCGGCCAGAGAAACACTGGGGACATTACTTAGAAAATCGCACCACACCGATCGTTTCCCTAGTGCAAAAGCACCCTGCCGGCCTACAAGCCCTCCTTGCGCCACCACTTCCGGGGCAATATGGATGGCCGAACGCGGACGCGGTTACCGCCATCCTCACAGAACTCACAGCAGTGGCACGCTTCGTCATTGTCGATATGCCGTCACAGCTCAATCCAACGGCGCAGGCCGTGCTGGCTCAAGCATATCGCATCCTCCTTGTCAGTGGCGACGACGCATTGGGCATTCAAGTCACGCGCGCCACTTTGCAGGCCCTCCAGGAATGGAAAGAACGCTTGGTCGTCATCCGCAACGCCGCTGCACCGGGACCACGTCCTCCTGCGGAAGCCGTTAAGAAGGCACTGCGCGTCCCGCTAGCGGTTGATATCGCCTATGACCCAGCACAAGTCACTGTGGCAGCCAAAGGGCTACCGTTGGCTGCGGTGCAGCCCAAAACACCTCTCGTTCTGGGCGTAAAGCGCATCGCGCAACTGCTGTTAGCACGGTAAGAGTGCTGTGTCCTGGCCCCCAAAAAAGAAACGCGAGACTAGATGTCTCGCGTTCTCTATTCAATATAAGAGATGGCTCAAGTTAGATTGACACTTGTACACCCATCAAAGCTAAGAGTATCAGTCTAGCAAGCAAGGTTTATGAACCTTGCCCAATATAAGGATCAGAAGGGCAACACCACGCGCCCCAACATCACCAGAAACAACAACCCAATCACAGCAACATCCAAAAACATCAGCACCGCGAGGAAGAAAACCTGCCAGGGTAACAGCCCAAACACGTAGCGCGAACGCGCCTGTCTGGTCGAAGGCGCAGGGGTAGGCTCCTCTTCCGCAGCGACTTGGCTACGCAAATCGGCCATCAGATCCTCGTCTTCGAACGTGATCTGGGATTGCGCTACAGCCGCCTGGGGTTGCGATGCGGCGACCTGAGGTTGTGCCGAACTCGCTTCAGGCTGCACTGCAGCGGCCAGAAGTTGGTCGTCATCCTCATCCTCCGGAGCGGATACTAGACCCGCCAACCAATCAGGCATATCATCGCTCATCTGCCAGCCTCCTTGAGAACACTCACACCTTCCTTAGTCACCTAGTCCTTAGTCAGATAGTCGGATGTTCTACTGCTTGTACTGGGTCAAGGCTATGCTACAATCATTGACCCAAAACACAGGAATCAACACTTATGCCAGTAGGATACTTCAGAAGGGAGACAATGTCAACTTGACCGCCCGATTACCCCGTGAATTTTATGCCCGCGATACACTCACCGTCGCCCGTGAGCTACTCGGCAAACAGCTGGTAAGGCTGGATGAGGGTATGCGTCTTGCCGGACGCATCACCGAAGTCGAAGCCTACATCGGCGAAGACGATCGTGCCAGTCACGCCAGTCCCGGCCCCACCGCACGCAACGCGCCGATGTACGGTCCACCGGGCCACACCTACGTCTACCTGATCTATGGCGTTCACCATTGCCTCAACGTCGTCACCGAACACGAAGGGTTCCCGGCAGCGATCCTCATCCGCGCGATAGAACCGCTGGAAGGCCTGACGATCATCCAGCAGCGACGGGGCCTACAAGGCCCTCCCAGGGCTCTTACCTGTGGACCGGGTCGGGTCTGTCAAGCCCTGGACATCGATCGCAGCCTCAACGCCTGCGACCTCTGCGCTCCGGATGCGCGGCTGTGGATCGAAGATGCCTCACCCATCCCCGAAAAGCAGATCGCGCGCAGCCCTCGCATCGGCGTGCGCGGCGATCCTCAAGCCCTTGCCACGCGCTGGCGCTACTATCTTCACAATAGCGCGTGGCTCAGCGGTTCGCGAAGATTTAACCGCCAATGGAAGACAAAGTAGGCGAAAAAGTCTCGCCGCTTACGCGAATTTTCGCGCTAGAATCTCCTCTACCGTTGGGCGCCCGATGACCTGCAATTCATAGCGCACGCGCTCCATCGGGTGCTTGATCTTGAGCAAGCGCGTCAGATCAATCGGTGTGCCGACAACGACCAAATCACACGGCGTGTTGTTGATCGTCACCTCCAGGTCGCGCATCTGCTCGTGCCCATAGCCCATCGCTGGTAGAATCGCACCAGTATCTGGGTATTTTTGATATGTGGCGACAATCGACTCGACCGCGTAAGGACGCGGATCAATGATCTCCGCCGCACCGAAACGCTGGGCTGCAACGTAACCCGCGCCATAAGCCATCTCTCCGTGCGTCAGCGTGGGGCCATCCTCCACCACCAGCACGCGCTTGCCACGGATTGCCTCTGGATTTTCGACGAACAACGGTGAGGCCGCCTCCACGATGATTGCATCAGGATTAACCGCGCTCGCGTGCTGCCGCACATCGAGGACATTTGCATAGTCGGCTGTGTCAATCTTGTTCAGCACGATCACATCAGCAGCACGCAGGTTCGTCTCACCGGGATAGTAGGACATCTCGTGCCCTGGACGATGCGGATCCGCGACCGTGATCCACAAATCGGGTTTGAAGAAGGGAAGATCGTTGTTGCCGCCATCCCAGACGACGACGTCAGCCTCTTTCTCTGCTTCGCGGAGAATGGACTCATAATCCACTCCAGCATACACGATCACACCACGATCGATGTGCGGCTCGTATTCCTCGCGCTCCTCAATTGTGCAGTCGTGGGTATCCAAATCCGCGTAAGTTGCGAACCGTTGCACCGCCTGTTTAACCAAATCTCCATAAGGCATTGGGTGACGCACGGCGACGACCTTCTTCCCCATCTTCAAGAGGATGTCGCACACATGGCGCGTCGTCTGCGATTTACCGGAACCGGTACGCACAGCACAAACGGCCACCACCGGCTTAGAGCTGGGCAGCATTGTGTACTTACCACCCAATAGAATAAAATCAATGCCCAGTGCGTTGACCAACGAGGCTTTGTGCATCACGTATTCGTGCGGCACATCGGAATACGCAAAGACTACCTGATCGACGTTATGTTGATGAATGAGCCTCGCCAAATCGGCCTCAGGGTAGATCGGGATACCCTCAGGATACAGGCTCCCGGCCAATTCAGCAGGGTAGCGGCGGCCTTCAATGTTCGGGATCTGCGTCGCGGTGAAAGCTACCACCGTATATTTAGCGTTATCACGGAAATAGGTATTGAAATTGTGAAAGTCACGCCCGGCAGCGCCCATGATCACCACTCGAATCGTTTCCATATCCAAACTCCTTTTTCAGAAATTGCGCCGTAGATGACGCAGTGCGAAACTAGCACCCCCCTAATCTACCGCACCCCATCCCAAACAACAAGTGAAATTCGAGAAGAAAGGGGCGCAATTCCTCATATCGGAATTGCGCCCCAGCATCATGATGCCTAAAACACGCTAAAGGGATCAAGATTGGGCTTTGACAGACGCCCTGAGGGCCTCCGTAATCTCAGTCTGCCTTGGCACCAGTGCCCCCAACACCCCATTGACGAAGCGCGGCGCACTATCAGAACCATACCGTTTAGCCAACTCCACAGCCTCGTTGATCGCCACTTTGACGGGCACTTTCCCGAGTGTGAACTCATAGAGCGCCATACGCAGCAGGTTGCGGTCGATAATCGCGACCTGCTCCAAAGGCCACTCCGGCGCGTGGGATTGAATATATTGATCCAGCACATCGCGGCAACGCGTTATCCCAATGACCAATCGCCGGGCATAGGCTTCTACGCGCGGCAGTGGCTCGGTATCGGCAAAACGTTGGGCCAACGCCTCGCCAATAGGATGTCCCACAAGATCAATCTCGTAAAGAACCTGGAGGGCTAACTGGCGGGCCAGGCGACGCTCACCTTTCATACGACCAACCTTTTCAACACGCTAAAATAAGCGCCCACACGAAAATTCGCATTGGCGCACAAATCTACATCAGTTATCGAGAGCCTCAAGCTGTTTCTCCGATTGAGGATAGACGACATCCTCAATATGGACGTTGACCGCATCGACGGGCATACCGATCATGTTCTGAATCGCGCGCGTGACTTCGTACTGCACAGCACGACCCAGGC
Source organism: Anaerolineae bacterium (assembly GCA_049975385.1). GTDB lineage: Bacteria > Chloroflexota > Anaerolineae > B4-G1 > SLSP01 > DSWT01. The sequence goes on from JBNGDO010000120.1 coordinate 14,156, forward strand.
GCAACAAACTAATGTCGGGGCCGGCAACAACGGATAGATCCACCGTAACTTTGCCTGCATCGACATGTATGACGACCGACTTGTCCTGAAGTCCCAAAATACGATCCACTTCCTTCTCGACGAGTTGCTCCACGCCGGGCACACTCAAAGCCGAAAATCGTGCAATCGTTTCGAGTACTTCGGGTTCTACCGTGACCATACCGGAAATGGCTCCTGTTTCCATTGCCAACCTCCTACATACTCAACCCACCATCAACCGGCAGCACCGCACCGGTGATGTAAGCCGCCGCATCCGAAGCCAAAAACGCCACGGCATGCGCAACATCCTCAGTAACGCCAAATCGCCCCAAGGGGATCAACGCCCGCATTTGCTCGCGCAGCCCCTCATCCAGCACCGCGGTCATATCGGTAATGATGAATCCTGGTGCCACCGCATTGATCGTGATGCCCCGCGCCCCAAACTCGCGCGCCATGCTCTTGGTCAGGCCGATCACGCCAGCTTTCGATGCCGAATAGTTCGCTTGTCCAACCTGCCCCATCAACCCCGAAACCGAACTGACGCTGATAATGCGCCCCGCGCGCTGGCGCACCATCAAGCGCACCGCCGCTTTGCTGGTGTTGAACGCGCCCTTGAGATTCACGCGCAGCACCTCATCCCAATCCTCTTCCTGCATACGCAACAGCAAAGTATCCCGGGCGATCCCAGCATTGTTGACCAGAATATCGAGCCGACCAAGCACGTTGACCGTCGTTCCTACCAAGGTCGCTGCCTGGTCGAAATACCCTACGTCGGCAGGCAATGCCACAGCACGCCTCCCCAGATCCACGATCTCAGCCACAACCTGCGTCGCCGCCTCGGCATTACGAACATAGTTGACGGCGACATCGGCGCCTTGGCGCGCCAGTTCAAGCGCAATCGCGCGGCCGATCCCGCGCGAACCGCCGGTAACGAGCGCCACTTTGCCTTCCAACGTCAACATCTCTCCAGCCTCCTATTCCCCCAGCGCCAAGCGCAACGCATGGCGCCAACGCCTCCAATGCCTCGGCGCGTGCATCGGGCAACGTCCGCCGCACCATACCGGTGAGTACGTCCTTCGGCCCGACTTCGACAAAATGATCCACGCCCTGCTCCGCCATCCACAACAGACTCTCCCGCCAGCGCACCGGGGACGTGAGTTGACGCAAAAGCGCCTGGCGGATCTCATCCGGCGCGGAGACCGGCGCTGCCGTCGCATTCAACACGACGGGTACCTCCGGCGCACGCAACGGCACAGTAGCCAAAAGGTCGGCAAACGCCGCTTGTACTTCGCTCATCAAGACGCTATGTGGCGCAACGCTGACCGCCAGACGCCGTATTCGACGTACACCGTGCTCTGCCGCGAGCGTCATCGCCGCATCCAATGCCGGGAGTGCACCAGAAATTACCACTTGTCCTGGGCAGTTATCGTTAGCGATCACCAGCGGTTGCCCTGATGCAGCAATCGCCGCATCGCAGAGTGCTTCCGCCGCCGCCAACGTCGCGCCAAGGAGCACAGCCATACCACCCGGTGCGCTTTCGCCCGCACGCGCCATCAACCTTCCGCGTTCGGCGACCAGGTGCAAGCCGGCGTCGAAATCCAACGCTCCAGCCGCCACCAGCGCGCTAAATTCTCCCAAACTGTGCCCGGCAACGAAGGCGGGTGGCGGAAGCATCGCTTTGGCCGCCTGCCACATCGATAAGGCGATCACAAACAAGGCAGGTTGTGTGAACTCGGTTTGGTTCAACTGCGCTTCCGGTCCCGCAAAACAAAGCTCGGTCAGTGCGTAACCCAGAGATGCATCCGCCCTACCACAAAATATCCGGGCCTCTGACGAGGCCCGGTACCAGGCTAAACCCATGCCTACATATTGCGAACCCTGTCCAGGGAAAAGAAAGGCGGTGCTCATCCCAACACTCCAGGGCGATCAGAGGTCAGGTTAGTCCTCCTTAACCTGCATCACCTTTTTGCCCCGGTAAGTGCCACAGTGCGGGCACACTTGGTAAGGGCGCACAAGCTCGCCACATTGACAGGTGACCAACGTCGGTAAAAGCGGCGAACGATAGCTATTGGCGCGCCGACGATCACGGCGGCTGCGCGGGGTACGTCTTTTCGGTACTGCTGGCATTTTCTA
>JBNGDO010000121.1:0-2379 GCA_049975385.1 Anaerolineae bacterium
ATATAGGCCTGGGTGAACGTCTGGAATGCGTATATGATCTGCATAACCAGGTTGAACAGAATCACCGGCGAGAGCAAAGGGACGGTTATAGAGAAAAACTGCCGCACCTTGTTCGCGCCGTCCACGCTTGCTGCCTCGTAATACTCCTGCGGAATTTGCTTCAGCCCCGCGAGGAAGATGATCATCGACGAACCGAACTGCCACACCGTCAGCAAAACGAGCGTCCAGAGCGCGTACTTGGGGTTGGTTATCCAGCCGGGGAGGTTGGTGAAGCCAAGGACTCCCAGGAACGCGTTTACCAGGCCGTCTTTCTCGAACAGCTTCCTCCATAGCACCGCGATGGCCACCGAGCCACCGAGGAGTGTGGGGATATAGTACACGGCGCGATAAAACGGTACGCCCCGCAGCTTCTGGTTCATCAACATCGCTACAGCGAGGGCAACAATCAACTTCAGCGGCACAGACGCGAACACATAGGTAAATGTCACGGACAGCGACTTTAAGTAGTATGGGTCCACGCGGATAATCTCGCCCGTGGACGCGGTGAACTCGTCCAGCCCGAACACCGATCCGAACATTTTTAGATAGTTGCCAAGTCCAATCCACTGCGTCGAATCAGGCTGTGTGAAATCGTAATCCGTGAAACCGAGCCACAGCGAGTATGCCATTGGGTAAAGCGTAAGTACGAAGAAACCCAGGAGCCACGGTAGTAAAAATAAATAGGCGGCGGCGTTGCGCCTGAGAAACTTGACGATACCGGACATCTTGCGCATAAAGAAACCTCGTTCTGCTAATAATCTGATCGACGTCTTGATAATGGCTTCAATGCTTGCACCGTGCATTTTTTGGATTTCCTGCACCTGATGTGGGCATATTGCCATCTGCTACCGAATTGGAGTTGAATCTTCAATCATTACATCATGGATAAACGCCCCACGGGATGTGGTCAGCCTATCAGAGATCTTTAGAGGTTTGCCAAGCAAGCAAAAATCCTATATGATATCAAAAGGCGAGCAGATACTCTTGCCCGCAACCAAAATGCGGCAGGAGTCGCTATATGCTTACGCTTGCCTACGGGGAGATACCGTCGTCTGTGCCAAGATAGCCGGTATCTCCTCTCTTTATCTACGACAGTGGCACTACACCTCTACCTTTCTAGCCTTCTGAGAACTCTTACTAGCAAAATTCAATCTTCTTCAATATTTTCTGCCGTCAGTACTGCCCCGTTAAAATGGGGCCGGTCCTGTTGACTCACGGATGATAAACTGGGCCTCTATGTCAACTCTCTGGTGAGGTTGGTCTGGATCCTCGATGCGAGCTAGCAGCAGCTGAACCGCGCGTTGTCCCACTTTTGCTATATCCTTGGAACTCGTCGTCAAACGCGGCGTCAGGTAGCTGCTCAGGGGAATATCATCATAACCAACCAATGACAAGTCATCGGGAATGCGCAGCCCCAGGTCACTGGCAGCGCGCAAAGCGCCGATGGCCAGCAGATCGTTGATGGCCAGCAGGGCTGTAGGCCGCGTCGGAAGCTTAAGAAGCTGTTGGGCAGCCTGATACCCATCTTCAATGGTTGAGCCGCACGTGACGATAAGTTCAGGGTCGACCGGCAGGCCGGCCGCTTGCAGGCAGTCCTGGTACGGCAGCAGACGGTCCAAACCTCCCGCAGAATCGACTGATAGTTCAGCAGTATCGGAATTGTCCCATGGCGGCCGCACACCATAAATCAAGCCAATCCGCCGGTGTTGCAGCGACAATAAATAGGTCATCGCTTCCCGGGTTGCTGCCTCGTAATTGGACACCACGCAGTCTATACTCGAGTGCTCGCCTATTCTCACGATAGGGAATCGCCGTTTGAGGAGCCGGTTCAGAATCTTTTGTGCTCCTTCCGATTGGAAGATGAAAGCGCTCATCAGAATCAGCCCGTCGGTGCGTCGGCGTGACATCTCTTTGAAAATATCTTTCCCATGATCAGGGTTGAGGTCGGCACTGGAGAGAAGCATGTGGTATTCCGCCGCGCGCAGCTCCTGCTCGACGCCATCGGCAATCTGCCAGAAATGGGGATTGTGGATATCCGGGAGAATAAGACCGACGGTTTGAGTGTTGCCCGAACGTAGGGCCTGAGCGCGGGCATCCGGTTCGTAGCCAAGTTCTTCGATGGCTGCCCAGACCCGCTGGCACGTTTCTTCGGAGATGGGCACCCGGCCATCGGCAAGACCATTTACCACATACGAAACAGTTGCCGTTGAGACACCTGCCAACTGAGCTACGTCAACTTGAGTCGGTCGCTTCATAGATCTATCCCCTTTAGCTCCCCTGATGCTTTTGGATTTTAAAAAAGAAAGGGCCTTATATTTAGCTTATAGGTATAAGCTTATA
>JBNGDO010000121.1:2479-16254 GCA_049975385.1 Anaerolineae bacterium
AGCTTATAGGTATAAGCTTATACGTATAAATAGACATGAACAATATAGCATATGTTTTTTTCGGTGTCAAGGGGTATAGACGTTTTAGGGGAAGAATCTTATGGCCAGAGAAGTACTATTTCGCGCTTGTGATGTAACACATTGCGCAGGATCTGCAGATCGCCGGTAGTGCCGTGCTCATTATGTTGTACGCGTCTCTCCTGCGACAGTTACGCGGATGCGCTGTGCCAGCGCCAGCGCACGCTCCGGCGCGTCTCCGACATAGTCGCGGGCGTCGAGGCTGGCGCGGATGGTCGCGGCGTCGAGGTGTGCCAGCAGGCGGTTGTCCGTTGCCAAAAGGTCAACCAGCGGATTTGGTTTCCCAGCTTCAACGATGCTCCATGCGCGCATAGCGACGTCGCGCAGAACTTCGTGCATGGCCTGGCGATCTGCCCCGTTCTTCACCAGGCGCATCAGCAGTGGCTCGATGCCTGCGAAAGGCCCGTAGGCGTCCAGGTTGCGCGCGATGGCGGCGTCGTTGACGCGCAGGTCGCGCACCAGGCACGTGACTGTTCCTAATAGATCATCGGCGATGAGGAAGGCCTCCGGCAGGATGATGCGCCGGTTGGCGGAATCGTCGAGCGTGCGTTCCAGCAGGGAGTGCGCGGCATCATCCCAGGCGACGCGGGGCAGTTGTGCGAGGTGGCGTGCCAAGCTGTTCACGTTCTCCGCACGGATGGGGTTGCGTTTGAACGGCATCGCCGATGAACCGACTTGCTTTTTGCCGAATGGCTCGGCCCATTCGCCGATAGCGGGATTTTGCAGGATGCGCAGGTCGAAGGCAAAGCGATAGAGCGTGCTTCCCATGCCGGAGAGCGAGGTGAGTACAGCCCAGTCCTGACGGCGGGGATAGGTCTGGTTGGCAACGGGCCACGCGGGCAATCCCAGTTCCGCCATCACTTCAGCCTCGAATGTGGCGGGATCGGTTTGCCCTTCCAAGAGTAGTTGGTACGAGGCCGAGGTGCCCACCGCACCTTTCAATCCCTTACCGCGCCACTCGGCTCGCACGCGCACCAGGTCGGCGCGATCGACGAGCAGGTCTTGCGCATAGGCGGCGAGCCTGTAGCCCACGGTCGTTGGCTCGGCAGGTTGGATGTGCGTAAAGCCAATGCAGGGGTGGGGGGCCTGGCGTTCGATCTGCTCGGCGAAATCCAGCAGCAGGCCATCTAGCTTGGGGAGCAGCAGGTCGAGCGCGTCACGGACTTGCAGTGCGGTGGCATTATCGCGCACGTCCATCGACGTTGCGCCCAGGTGGATGATGCCGCCACCCAGCGGGCATTGCTCGGCAAAGGCGCGGATTTCGGACATCACATCGTGGCGGATGCCGGCCTCGATTTCGAGCGAGCGGGCAAAGTTCACGTCCTCAGCGTGCGCTTCCAGATCGGTGACCTGTTCCGCCGTCACCAGCCCGTAGCGGCTTTGTACCCGGGCCATCGCTACCCAGATGCGCCGGTACAGGCGGCGGGCGTACAACTCGCTCCATAATTCGCGCATCTCCGGCGAGCCGTAGCGCCAGGTGAATGGGGAAACGTAAGGATCAGGATGGGTCATCGCAAGCCTCTCTTAAAAGAAGTCAATAGTCGTCAGTCGGGTAGTCGCGACATACTTACCATGGCAGCAATCAAGTAATCTGCTTTATCTGCTAACGGATTACAGGGATGAGTATAAACGAATGTGCTGGGGAGTCAACGAACTGTACTGTGAGGCTATGCGTACACCACCGTAAGGCGCGTGAACGTCATGCCTCACGCGCCTTTGGTGTGGTGCTGAAGGTTGGGGGTTACATCTGCCGGAAAATCTCGCAGGCCTTGTCGGCGTCTTCTTCGCTGTCCAGTGCGATGTAGAAGATGAAGCGTGTGCCGATCACTGCCCCAGAGAAGCTGTGCAGATTGATGCCCGCTGCACCGAGCTTTTCGGTGAGCGTGGCGGCAATGCCAGGGGCGTTCGGGCCCTCGACGCGGACCGAGTGTATAGATTGGGTGACGTTGAACCCCAGGAGTGAAGCCGCTTCAATTTCCCGATCTCCGCGCAGCGGTGTGACGAAGACCACGCCGGTGCCGGGTTTTTCCGGCGCGCGCCTGGCGATGCAGAAATCGAGGTCCGCGCCGGCCTCGCTCAGCCCGGCGAGTACGCGAGCAAGTCCGCCCGGTTCATCTGGAATGCTGGCTGCCCATACATTGACACGTTCGACGATCAGTTCCATCATAGCGCCCTCCTTACAAAAATTGACCAACAGCAGAATGGAAACAACAAAGCAACCACAATTGCAGCGGTAAAGCCGAACGACGATGGTCAGGAGTGAGTTGTTTTACAGGAGTGTTATACAGTCAGTATAGGACAATTTTCAGAAAAAGACAAATTTGTGTTGGAGGACATTATAACCGGCAACATATTGGCTTCAGCCCATCTGTTCGGTGTAGATAAAATTGAAATGCCCCAGAGAGGACTCGAACCTCCACGCCCGAAGGCACAGGCCCTCAACCTGCTGCGTATGCCAATTCCGCCACTGGGGCATTACTGGCTAGATTATACGCAAAGTGGGGAAGTTGTCAAATTTCATTTGCCAGTACGGGCAGGACGAATACAATACCGGTATGAAGACATTGCGGGTTCCCATTTATCCCAGCCCTGAGATCGTTTTTCCGGGGCAGCTTCATCCTATCTTTGCTGATGCGCGGGGGGGAGATTGGCTGTTGCGGGCGTGCCGTGAACAGCGGCAGCCATTGGGCGTGGTGTGGGTATCGGATATGACGTGTGGCGCAGTGGCGAATGTCGGTACATTGGCCTATCTGCTTGATGACATACCAGGCAATGGACGCGAATTTGCTAACGCGCTCATCGTGGGTCAGTATCGTTTTCAAATGCTGCAAATCCATCAGGATCAGATTTACCTGGAAGCGACAGTACAATTGTGGCCATGGATCGAAGAACCGCGACCCGGTTGGATGATGGTGGAGCAAGTCGGCCATTACCTGCGCCGGTACGTAGAGGCCCTGGCGAGCGTCTGGCCGGCGGCGTTACTGCCTGAGGTTCTGCAGCCGGGTGTATCGACGTTGGGCGTGCTCGGGGCAGCACTACTGCCGTTAGCAGCGGAGGAGAAACAGCGTTTGTTAGAGATACCGACGGCGCGAGGTCTGCTTTCTGCTGTGTTGGACTATATGCGGGTATACGTTCCACTCGCCGAGCGCCTGGCGACGATGTCCCCGAAGGCAATGCTGCACGAACGGGTCTCGCTTAACTGAACATTGAACCACCCATGACGAGAGCCTCCCGCTGGTATGACATCATCACTGTCAATATCTTCTATTTGGGCTTGACCACGCTCACACAGACTTTCGTGCCGCTCGTTTTACCCTTGCTGGTTCAAAAATTCGTGGGGGAGGCGCAGCAGGGTACGTATTTCGGGCGAATGCGTCTCTGGGCCTTGATGGTCGCGCTGCTGGCCCAGGCCTTGATGGGGATGCTCTCGGATCGCTCTACACTGCGTTGGGGACGGCGCCGGCCTTTCATCCTTGCGGGCGCACTGCTGGATCTGGTCGTTCTGACGGCTATCGGCTTTACTGCGCAGATGCACGGTATGATAGGGTATGGCGTTCTCTTCGTGTTGTACGTCCTCTTACAGTTCTTTTCGAATACCGCGCATAGTGCCCAACAAGGGTTTATCCCCGACCTGGTGCCGGAGGAGAAACGCGGGCGTTTCTCTGGTGTCAAGGCTTTGTTCGAAGTGCCCATACCGGTGGTGCTGGTCTCCTTCACCATCGCACGTTTGATCGGCGCGGGCGATATGTGGAGCGGGCTGCTGGTCTTGATGGCCGTCATTTTCCTCACGATGCTGCTGGCGATGCTTGTCGCAGAAGAGCCGCTACAAACGCCGCCACCACCACTGGATTGGCAGCCCTTCATGCGCCTCCTGCTGATGACGGGTTTCTTTACGGCGGTGATCCTGCTGATGGGTGAAGTCGTTGTCTGGAGCGGGCGGTGGCTGGGCGGCGTTGAATCGGTTCTCGTTGTTGCTGTGATTATGGGACTGGTGGGACTGGCAGCGATGATCGTGGCTGTCGTGCTAGGAGTAGGGGGAAGTGCCTGGCTTTCCCTTGGGGCAGAAAAGACACGTGTCCTCTCTGCTTTCGTTTGGTGGATCATCAGCCGGTTGGCCTTTCTGGTGAGCGTGACAAATCTGGCAGGCTTCGTGCTCTATTTTCTTCAAGCGCGGTTAGGTTTCACGCGTGAGTCGGCGGCGGGACCGGCCAGCCAGATGATGATGCTTGTCGGCGTCTTTATCCTGCTTTCCGCGCTGCCTGCCGGCTGGATGGTGGATAAGATCGGGCGGAAAAAGGTCGTGGCATGGAGTGGCCTTGTTGCTGCGCTGGGGACGGGGGTCACGCTGTTTGCCGTCAACTTGACGCTGGTCTTTGTTGGTGGCAGTATCATTGGGATTGCTACCGGTGTCTTTTACACCGCGAGTTGGGCCTTGGGAACCAGCCTTGTGCCTAAAGGCGAGGCCGGACGCTTTTTGGGGATTTCCAATCTGGCAGGGGCCGGAGCCGGGGCAGTGGGTGCCTATATCGGTGGGCCGGTGGCCGATTTCTTCACGCGCTATACACCAGAAGCCCCCGGACTGGGGTACGTGGTGGTGTTTGCTATCTACGGCGTGCTATTCCTGCTTTCGACACTTTTTCTTGTCAAAGTCCAGGAGCCTGTTGGACAAAAAAACCCGGGACTTTGAAATCCCGGGTTTTGCTATGTCAGCGAATCGCCTTCTCAGTCTTTTTGTCGAAAAGGTGCATGCGACTCATGTCGAAGGCCGCGGTCTTTGTGGATCCGACGGTGGACTTGGTGCGTGGATCGAAGCGTCCGATGAATTCGGCGTGATCCAGGGTGAAATAGGTAAGTACCTCATTCCCCATCAACTCGGTGACGTCCACACGACCTTCGACCAGTGCCGGAACGATACCAGGTGGCGCATAATCAGGATCGTGAATATGCTCGGGCCGCAAGCCGAGGACGACTTCTGCGCCTAGGTAAGATTTGTAGATTGCGCGGTGTTCGTTTGGGATGGAGACGCGGAAATCGCGGCAATCCGCATACATAACACCGTTTTCCTCGATCAAGGCCGCATCGAAGAAATTCATCGCCGGACTACCGATGAAGCCAGCGACGAAGACGTTGCCGGGCAGGTCGTAGAGGTGCTGCGGTGTGTCGATCTGCTGCAAGAGGCCATCCTTCAGCACAGCAATGCGCGTTCCCATTGTCATAGCCTCGGTCTGGTCGTGGGTCACGTAGATGAAGGTCGTTCCCAGGCGCATATGCAGTTTGGAGATTTGACCACGCGCCTGCACACGCAACTTGGCGTCGAGGTTGGAGAGCGGCTCGTCCATCAAAAAGACATTCGGCTCGCGAACGATGGCGCGGCCTACAGCGACGCGTTGTCGCTGCCCGCCGGAGAGCTGTTTGGGCTTGCGATCGAGCAAATCCGCGATGTCCAGGATGTCCGCTGCATCCTTCACCCGCCGATCGATTTCCTGTTTGGGGGTTTTGCGCAGCTTGAGGCCAAAGGCCATGTTATTATAGACCGTCATATGGGGGTAGAGGGCATAGGACTGGAACACCATGGCGATGTCGCGGTCTTTGGGTGCCACGTCGTTGACCAACCGATCGCCGATGTAGATTTCGCCTTCGGTGACTTCCTCTAATCCCGCCAACAGGCGCAGGCTGGTGCTTTTGCCGCAACCGGAAGGCCCAACGAAAACCAGAAATTCCTTGTCCGCTACTTCGATGTTGAGGTCTGACACCGCAACGACGTCGCCAAAGTGTTTAGTAACGTGTTTGTAGGTTACACTTGCCACAGAAAAGCTCCTTTTGCTTGAGGATGTGCCTTCTGGAAGCCAAAAGTTCCCAGTAAGGTTTGCTAAGTCAAGATAATGCGCACACCGAGTTCGCTCAAGTCCCATAGTGCTGGGGTCGGCGCCTCGCGGCATGAGATCAGCACATCGACCTCGCTGGCAGGCGCAACACAGATAGCGCTTGCACGGCCTACACGCTCCGGCACAATCAATGCCACCGCCTGCGCCGAGATATTCAGAAGTGCGCGCGTCGTATGGGCACAATCCCGGTCATCATGAGTCAAACCCTGCTCTGCGTCCAATCCACCAGCCTCGAAGATCACCAGGTCAGCGCGCACCTGTCGCAGGGCATCCGTTTCCCCGTAGAGTCCATAATCCGGCGCCGCTTGCCCGCCGATCAGGTGGAGTGTGTGTGCGGTTGGCTGTGCCAGCCGGGCCTGTCGTGCCACATACCACGCGATATCCAATGCATTGGTAATGATCGTCAGGTGCGTGTGCTTGCCCAGAAAGGGCGTTACGGCGCGGGTCAAAGACCCCGGCCCCAGGAAAATGACGCTGTGATCGGGTATGAAGCGCGCGACAGCTTCGGCGATGCGTCGTTCGATTTGCTGTTCTTGGATGGTCGCCGAAAGGGCCGGAAAGTCTCTCTCCGATGTTTGCCCGACCCGCAGTACTGCGCCTCCGTGAACTCGGTGTAGTTGCCCCGCCTGTTCTAACTCGGCCAGATCCCTGCGGATGGTGACTGCATGAACTTGGAAGGTGCGTGCCAGTTCGGAGACATAGACGCTGCCGGTTGTATGAAGCTGTTGCATTATCTGATTATGGCGTTCGTTTTTGAGCATTGTCCCCATCCAACCACTTCACTATAGCACGACCTGCACGCTCTGTCAACGAAAACGCTCTAAAGCGTTCATTATCGTGCGTAATCGAACTTATATGAACACGCAAATTCGTAACAGCAAACGAAAAAAAACTGAAGTTGAAAGTCTCAATCGCCTTCTGGCACGGTGGCAGGGGCAGGCAGTGGTGTGATCGGCAAGCCGTAGTAACCTTCGAGCACCTGGCGGAACATCGGTGCGGCGACGGTGGAGCCTTCGCCCGCGTTTTCGACCAATACCGCCATCGCAATCTGTGGATCATCCGCTGGGAAGTAGCCTGCAAACCAGGAATGGGGCAGAGCCTCTTCATCCGATTGTTCGGCGGTGCCCGTTTTCCCCGCGACCGGGATGTTCAATCCTTGGAAGCGATGTGTGGCGGTGCCGAAAGATGCAGTGGTGACGCCGTACAGGGCTTCCTGGATGATGGCGAGGTTCGCCTGGGAGATGGGCAGCCGTCCGGTAGCTTGTACCTGCGCGATGGGTTCGACATTGCCGGCGCTGTCCACCACGCGATCGACCACGTAAGGTCGGTAGAGGGTGCCACCATTTGCTACCGCTGCCATCATCCGCGCAACTTGTAAGGGCGTGACCTGCAGAAACCCTTGTCCAATAGCGAGGTTCACCGTGTCGCCAGTTCCCCATCCTTCGCGGTAGGTGGCTTGTTTCCATTCGGGGTCCGGGATCAGCCCGGGCGCGTCCGCGAATTCTTGCAGGCCTGTTTTAGCGCCAAAGCCGAACGAATGCCCGTAGGTGGACAGCGTATCGGGGGCGATACCATCCAGGATTTTCCCCACCTCGTAGAACGTGACGTTACATGAGGCCGACAGCCCATTCTTCAGCGTGATAGTCCCATGGCCGGTTTCTAGCCAGCATACTTTGCGGTTCATTTCGCCCAGGCCATCCCAATATCCGGGGCAAAAGAAGGTGCTGTCCGCCGTAAGTCCGCCAGCTTCAAGTCCTGCGGTTATCGTCACGATCTTGAAGATGGAGCCGGAAGGGTAGACGCCCTGGATGGCGCGGTTGAGCAGAGGCAGATCAGGATTGTTAAGCACGGCAAGGCGCGACCAGGTATCGGTCAGGCGGATGAAGACGTTGTTGTCGAAGTGCGGGCCGCTGGTCAGTGCCAGGATTGCGCCGGTGTGGACGTCCAACGCGACGATAGCGCCCCGCTGTTCACCCAGGGCCTGTTCGGCGCTATATTGTAGTTCACGATCGATGGTGGTGTAGATGGCGCGGCCGCGCTCTGGACGGCGCTCGACGAGGCTTTTGATGTGCGCACCATCGGCACTCACGATGGAGAGCCGCCCGCCGTTTGTCCCCGCCAGGATCGACTCCCCCCAGGCTTCCAGACCCGCGATGCCGACGAGTTCGTCGCCGCGATAGCCCTGTTGCTGGTATGCGTTGTAGCTCTCTTCCGGGATGGGCGAAATCCACCCGACGACGTGTGAAGCGACACCCTCGAGTGGGTAAAGCCGGCCCGTTCGCTCGCGGCGTTGGATTCCGGGCAGACTGAGCAGCTCGTCGTAGGTCAAACTGGTCTCGCCGGTGATGTCTTGGATGGGAATGTACCAGTGGGCGGGTTGTCCAGCGTAAGTGGCTTGGATTTCTTCGATGGTAAGGCTCAGGACCTGGTCAAGGGCATTGAGCACTGCCGTTTCATCCTGGATCTCCTGCGGGATCACCCCCACGGTGACGATCGTACTGGGAATGGCAAGTCCCGTGCCATTGTGATCGTAGATGTTGGCGCGCGGTGGAATCTGGTATTCGATGGCAAACGTGTTGCCACTTGCTAAATCCGGCCAGATCGTATCGCGGTGCCAGTCGATGCCCCATTGTTCATTTTCTTTTACAAGGCTGAGTTGGTTGGCCGCTTGCAAGTCACCGAACAGCCCGGTGTGCCATACCTCATTGAATGCGATCCAGGCTTTGTCTTTGTCGACGCTCAAGGTTTGTGGCGTGAGTGTGACACTGATGGTCGTGGTGAGGTCCAGCGGGCTGCGATAGGCGTTCTCGAAGTCGGTCTGGGTCAACCCAGCACGCAGTGATGGCAGGAGCAGATTATACATTTCCGCATAGTCTCCCACTTCCCAGGCACTCAGAAAGCTGCGTCCCATGGACTCCGGCGTTGCCACGTCCAGGGTGGGTGAGGGTGTTGGAACAGGCGTGACGTTGGCTGTGGCCGTTGTTGCAACCGATGGGGTTGTGAGGGGCGTGTTGCCGCATCCGGTCATCAGCGCGATGAGCAACAGATATACGAGACATTTTCTCATAAGCTAATCCCTATATCCGGCCCCGGACAACGGTAATCGAAATGCGCCAGACAAAGGGCCGGTATATCGATGGTTAGTGCGAGACCCCACGCTTCTAGAAGCGCGGCGATGGCGCACAACGGAAAACCAACGACGTTTGCATAACAGCGGTCTACGTGAGCAACTGGCCGGAAAACACTGTTTTGAATGGCGTAAGCTCCGGCCTTATCCATCGGATCGCGGCTGCGTACATATGCTTCGATTTCAGCGTCCGTATACGCGCGCATTTTCACTGCGCTGGTGACCCGCCGCGCACACACTTGCCGCGTTCTTGCGTCATATAATGCGACACCGGTATGGACAGCATGTGAGCGTTCGCGCAATTGGCGTAGCATTGCGCGAGCCTCCGCAAAATCGCCAGGTTTGCCAAGCGAAACGCCGTTCAAGTCTACGACGGTATCCGCGCCCAGAATCCAGACGCCGTTATCCGAGGATTCTACCGCTTCGGCTTTGGCAATGGCGAGCCGCACGGCTGTTTCGGATGGTGGCTCTCCATTGTAGGGCGTCTCGTCCACATCCGCATATGTCAGCCCGACAGGCAGTCTAAGCCAGGCGAGCATTTCGCGCCGGCGTGGTGATTGTGAGGTCAGCAACAATTGGGTAAACTGCACAGTGTCCTCTGGCTAGATTGTTCTTTTGATCGTTATCGATCTACGTTGCCGATTATAACTGTTTTGTGCAGATGGTAAAGAGTCACCCGTTAAGGTGCACGCGGCGGCTTTTGTGTACTAATGTAGGAAAATCGTTAAAAACAGTACTAATTTCCTATTGTGATCTGTGTTTAAATCGGGTAATATATAGACAGGTTGAAAAAACAGAACTTTCAAAACTTTAAATCCAAATAGGAGGTGTTGAGATGTTGTATCTACCACGTGAGGAAGGTCAGGGTTTGGTTGAGTACGCGCTGATTCTGGTGTTGATCGCCATCGTCGTTATTGCGGTTCTGGTGGTCCTCGGCCCGGCGGTTGCGGACATCTTCCAGCAGATCGTTGACGCGATTAGCTAATACCCTTTCCGAAACAACCGAAAAGCCCCGTGTGCAAGCACGGGGCTTTTTCGTTGTTGTGACACTTGGCATTGCCATATAGTACTTTTTTCCTATTGCTAGATTTTGGTAAGAGAGTATAATAAGGTTAGCATTCGGTAAGGAGACCCGCCCTCCGAACCAATGCAATTGGTTACCCTCCTTTCCCAGAAACACGCCCCTGATTCAGGGGCGTGTTTCTGTTTATGGGGAAATTTAGGCCACGATTAGCCGTCGACAACCGTCGCAATAGGCCTCTTCGCCGTTTTTGACCTTGCGCTGGGTGGGTTTGAGAACCTCTATGCCGCACATACTGCATATATCGCCGTGCAACCGCGCGACGGGAATGCCACCGGTCCTGCTGGTTAGATAATGGTAGGAATCTAGGATGGCTGGCGGAATGTGTGCTTTGACGTTCTCCGCTTCTTGCAGCAGCGTCTGCCCGCGCGTTTGCAGCACGGCGCGTTCAGCGGCAAGATTTTGCTCGAAAGTCGCACGCTTTGTGGTGACATGTCTGAGATGAGCACTGGCCTTGGCGTTGACCTCGTCAGCCTCTTCGCGCGCAACCATCGCTTCGAGCAGGTCATCTTCGAGTTTGGCGACCCAGCGGCGCAAGGACTGGGACTTGGCTTGTAGATCCTCCAGTTGCCGGGGATTAGTCACATTGCCACCGTACAATCTTTGCTCGGTTTGTTGGAGTTCGGTTTGTGTTTTTTGCAATTCGAACTCGACATCTTTCTGCGCTTTACGAGCTGCATGGGCCGTCTGGGCTGCCTGGTCGGCATTTTGCTGCGCGTCTACGAGCGTAGATGTATCGTTGAGGCTGGCCTCGATTTCGGCCAGTCTCTGATTGAGATGTTGCAGTTCCTGATCGATTTCCTGAAAGCGCACCAATGCATCTGTCCAGGGCATACCGCACCTCCGTTGTTAGTCCAAAGTCGAGCCTTGTTGTACTCAGTTGTTACCGCGAATGACCGATGCACGCTACGCTGCTGTTCGTCGCGGGAGCCACAAATGCCGCACAAGTAAGAAAGCTGCCCCCGCGATAAAAAGGATGATGGCAAATAACTGCGCAGCGGCGATGTCGCCGACCATCCAGGCGTCGGGGCGCAGCATTTCCGTGAAGAAACGGATGACAGAGTAGCCCATCAGGTAACCAACCAGCAGATCGCCTTCTCGCAGCTTGTGACTGTAGTGTACGGCGATCCATAAGAGCAGCAGACAGAGCGCCAGTGCCGCCAACGATTCGTAGAGGAAGGTGGGGTGGAAAAGGGTGGTTTCTGGATATTTGACCAGGTCATTATAAGGTGCGATGCGGTATAACGCCGGAACATGCAGCCCCCAGGGAAGCGTGGTGGGCGGGCCGTACAATTCGATGTTGATGTAGTTGCCCCACCGTCCGATGGATTGCCCGATTGCCATACCCGGCGCGGCGAAATCGAGCCATTGCAGCGGGCGCAGATTATGCCGCCAGGCAAAAATCAGCACGCCAAGTGCGCCACCGATAATCGCGCCGTAGATGCCAAGACCGCCGTTCCAGATGTAGAGTGCCTGCAACGGGTTCTCTTTGTAGTAATCCCAGCCGAGCAACCCGCTGTTTGGTCGCGAGAAGACGTGGTAGACGCGCGCACCGATGATCGCCAGGATGACGACGAGCATCAACATGTCCCAGATCATCTCCGGGTCCTTGCCCGCTTTTTTCGCCAGGTACGCAGCGACGTTGGCGCCAAGGATGATACCGGTGACGATGAGCACGCCGTACCAGTGGACGGCGATGACATCGCCAATGTTGAACAAAATTGGACCAAAGGGTGGTGTCATGGTTTGACCTCCATTGATGGGATAGTTGTGTTGTATTTTTGCTGGAGGACGCGATGTACGTCCTCGAAATACTCGTTCAGGTATGGATACGCGGCGGCGACGATGCCCAGGCCGAAGAGTGCGCCGGTGAGCGTGCGCATCAAAGGCGTGGTCTCAAAAGGGACTTTGACCAGGATGGGGAAATAAAGCCATACCGCGAAGGAAATCCATTGGATCCCGCCGTCGAGCATCATTGGCAAGACACCGAAGGCGAAGTAGCGCCACATCGGCCAAGGCTGGATCGACTTGTGCCGTCGTAGCACGCCATAGATCAGGCCTGCCAGGAGCATCGCGCCGTAGATGGCGATGTCCCGTTGACAGATCGCCATCTTGTAGCCCACGTGGGCATCGCCGATGAGGCTCCGCATTGTGTTCATTTCTCTCACGCTTATCGGCTCGGTGAGTGGATAGGCAAGCTGTGGCCCGAAGAGAAACCACGACCGGAAGGGATACTGGTGGCACAGGGGACGGTAGATCGCGTAAAGCACATCTGCCGCTCCTGATAATCCTAATTTGAGCAATACTGGTGGAAGCAGTGCTCCGCCAAGGAAAAGTGCTGTCAGTGCATTGAATACTGCGAGCCAATGGCGTGCCAGCCAGAAGACGCCCCGGTTCAGCCTGTCGGCCCATGCTTGTTGTGTTGCTGCTTTCGGGCGCGTACGCTCCCGTAGACGGCGTTGCGCCTCGTTGAGGATGTCCTCCGCGGCGGGTGTGTGGTTGTTTATATTCCCAGGTCCCATCCGATCCCTCGCTGTTCGAGCCATAGACCGATCGTGCTGAAGCTGTCCGTAATCAAAACGATGCCCACCAGAACCAGGAGTGCTCCGGCGATCTTTTGGATGGCGGGTAGGTAGCGTGCCACTCGTTGTAGGAGGTTGCCAAGCCGGTCGATCAGGAAGCCGGCGAGAATGAAGGGCAGCCCGATGCCAGCAGAATAAGCGACCAATAACGCTACGCCACGTCCGACTGTGGACTGGTCCGCGCTGAGGATGAGGATCGCCGAGAGGGCCGGTCCAACGCACGGCGTCCATCCCGCGGCGAACACCATACCGATCAACACCGAGGAGAAGAAGCCCCATTCGCGCTTGCCGCGCCACTGGAGGCGGGTTTCGTTTTGCAGAAAAGGCACGTGGAGAAGTTCCATCAGCGCCAGTCCAAAGAAGATGACGAGCAGCCCGCCCAGATAGCGGAACCAATCACCACGCAGCAGTTTGCCGAGTGAACCGGCAACGGTCCCCAACAGGATGAAGATCAGGCTGAAACCGACGACGAAGGCCACGGCGTGCGTCACAACGACGAATCGCTCGCTCAAGGTGGGGGTGTCGGACTTGGTGACGGCGTACCCGCTAAGATAGCCCAAGTAAGCAGGTACGAGGGGCAGCACACAGGGGGCCAGGAATGATGCTAATCCCGCGATGAAAGCTACACCGATACTGACGTCCACAATCCCCCCTCAGACAATTTGCACAATTATACCACTACCATAATGAGAGAACAACTAAAAAAGGGGTATTTGGGGCACTGTGCCCCAAATACCCCTTTCGACAGGAGTGATTCGCGTGCTGCGCGCTAATGCTCGTAGCGGAGCACGGGATTGCGCGCGGCGCGCACTTCGTCCAGACGCCGCACTGGCGCGTTCTGCGGCGCGGCGTGGAGCAGTTCGGGGTTCTCGCGCGCTTCCTCGGCAATCTTGAGCAGGATGTCGGCGTAATTGTCCAGCGATTGCTGGCTCTCCGTCTCCGTTGGTTCGATCATCAACGCCTCCGGGACGATGAGGGGGAAGTAGTTGGTGGGCGGGTGGACGCCGTAATCGATCAGGCGC
>JBNGDO010000122.1:0-16120 GCA_049975385.1 Anaerolineae bacterium
ACCGTAGCCCGTTCCCGAAACGGGAACGTCATCGTGCTATTTTTGCCGCAATGCGAATAAACGAATGGGTGCCTGGTTAACGCGCGTTTCTGGTTGATCCAAGGCCTAAAACTGAAGTCATCACTACACTACCTACTTCCACAAAGCATGGTATGTCGGCGCGAGCGCCGGGTAGAGCGTGGCGAACGTCTCGGCAAGGGTCGTGTAGCGCGCGGCGTTGTCCGGGTCCGGCGTGACCACGACATCCGAGTATCGCACGGCCTGCGCAACGGCATCCGCCACGTCCGCGTAGACGCCCACCCCCACCCCGGCCAAGAGCGCCGCTCCCACCGCCGAAGCCTCGACTGTTCGCGTCTGATACAACGGGCGGTTGAACATATCCGCTTGCAGGTGCAACCACAATGGGTGCTGGGTCGCACCGCCCGACGCGAGGATGCGTTCCGGCGTCACGCCGAGGTCGAGCATCAGCGCGAGACCCTGGCGCATCCCAAAGACGACACCTTCCATCACCGCCCGCGCCATGTGGGCGCAGCCGTGGCGCAGCGTCAGCCCGACGAAGCTGCCACGCGCGCGCGGATCCATGTACGGCGTGCGCTCACCGGCAAGATAGGGCAGGAAGAACAGTCCTTCTGCGCCAGGCGGAACGGTTGCCGCAGCGTCGGCGATCTCCTGGTACGTAAGGCCCATCATGACGTTATCCCGTAGCCACTTGAGCGAAAGACCTGCCGCGAGCATCGCCGATTCGAGGTGCCACACCTCGGGCATAACGTGGCAGAAGCAGTGCAGGCGCGCCTGCGGATCGTAGGCCGGGCGCGCGATGGGCGCGAAGAGCTGCCCACCGGTACCGATCGTGGACGAGAGCACGCCCGGCGCGACGACGCCGTGGCCCACGGCCTGCATCGCCTGGTCGCTGCCCCCGTAGATGACGGGCGTACCGGGGCGCAATCCTGTCGCCACTGCGATCTCCGGCAGCAGACCGCCCGCAATCGCCGCCGACGCCGCCACCGGAGGGAGCACGCGCGCGTCCAGGCTGAGCGCATCCAGCAGCGGCGCGCTCCAACGGCGGTTGGCCGTATCGAAGAGCGACGTCGAGGAGGCATCACTCGGCTCCGCGCCGATCTCACCAGTGAGCCGGTAACGGACGTAGTCCTTCGGCAGCAGCAGATGCGCAGTGGCGGTGGCAACGTCGGGTTCGTGCTCGCGCAGCCAGAGCCAGGTCGCCAGCATGAAGCCGGTCGCCAGCGGGTTCGCCGTCCACGCGACCAGGCGCTCGCGCCCGATGCGCGCCTCAACCTCGGCCACCTGCGCCGCCGACCGCTGATCCGCCCAGATGATCGCCGGGCGCAGCGCGCGCCCATGCGCGTCGAGGCACACCGTGCCGTGCATCTGCCCGGAGAGGCCGATGGCCCGCACCTGTCCTGCCGCGATGTCCGCCGCAACCAACGCGCGGCGCACCGTGTCTAGAGCGGCGCTCACCCACGTTTCAGGATTCTGTTCCGCCCATCCCGGATGCGGCGTTTCCACGGCATATTCCTGCGCTGCTATGCCTAACAGCTTACCGTCCAAACTAACAATCACAGTTTTGGTGCTGGAAGTTCCTATGTCGATGCCCATCAAAGCTACGCCTGCCATTGCCTTCTCCCTGACACTTCCCACTTTTGCATTTTCGCGTTCGGAAAATGTACACCTTTCTCGATATAGCGCAATATCTCCCCCAAGTCGTGCTATAATAACGGGAGTAAGAAGTAAGAAGCAAGAGGCAAGAGGCAGGAAGCAAGGGCAGAAGTTGTGTAGGATGTCGTCTATTGCCTCGCTGATTCCTTGATTCGCTAATTCACTCATTCGCTCATTCGCCGATTCGCTGATTCTTTCACTCACACATTATCGTAGGAGACGACAATGTTCGGAGATATTCGCAGCCAGCTTGTGAGGGGGATTGCTGCGGCTAAGGCCGGGGACAAGGCCGAGGCGCACCGCTATCTGGAGCGCCTGCTAATGGATTATGCCGCGACGCACACGGAAAAAGCACAAGCCCACATCTGGCTGACCGAACTCACCGACGATCCGGCGGAAAAGCGCACGCATCTGGAACAGGCGCTGGCCTGCGATCCGAACAACGCTGTGGCGCGGCGCGGTTTGGCCGTGCTTGATGGGCGGCTCAAGCCGGAAGACATCTTCGATCCGGATCGGCAAACTGCCAAAGAACAAGCAACCGGTGCTCCCACGCAGGAAACGCCGCAGCCGGTCGACGCCCGGCGTTTCGTCTGCCCGCAATGCGGCGGCGTGATGGCGTTCGAACCGGGCGACACTTCGGTACGTTGTACGTACTGCGGCCATCGCCAGACAATTTTCTCCGCGCTCAAGGATGGCCTACTCGTAGAGGAACATGACTTCGTCGTGGCGCTCGCCACCGCCAAAGGCCATACGTTGCCCGCCGGGATGCACGTCTACCAATGCGAGGGCTGCCAGGCAAAGCTCATGCTCTCCAGGGAACTCTCGGCGCACTGCCCTTACTGCGGTTCCTCGCATATCATCGAGATCGAAACCTCGGAAATGGTGCAGCCGGAAGGCATCATCCCTTTTGCCGTCACAGTAGAAGATGCAGAGAAAACGTTCCGTCGCTGGCTCGACAAAAACGTCAAGGACAACCGGATTCGCACCACGCGCGTGCGCGGCCTCTATCTCCCCGCCTGGACGTTCGACATCAGCACAGAGATACGCTGGCGCGGCGTCGAGCCAGACAACAACAGGTACGGTGGATACCAAAAACGCGTCCACGAGGGCAGTTACTACCTGCTCGAAGACGACGTCCTCGTCCCGGCAACACACACACTGCCCCAAGACTTGATCGGCGTCTTCGACAAATTCCTGCTCAAAGAAACCGTCCCCTACGACAGCGCCTATCTCGCCAACTGGCCCACGGCGCTCTACGAAATTTCGGTCTCGGATGCATCGCTCCTGGCGCGGCAGGTCGTGCTCAAGAAAGGAAAGAAAGCCGCGCACATGCAGGCAATCGCCAGAGTTCCCAACATTCAAAACTTCCAGACATTCCCCGGCGAGATGTCGGTCCTTTCCTACAAACTAGTGCTGCTCCCCTTCTGGGTCGCCAACTACCGCCACGAGGAGAACGTCTACACCGTCGTCATCAACGGGCAGACAAAACGGGTGAGCGGGCAAAAACCATCCGGCGTGCTCAAGAAGCTTTTCAGCAGTATCTTCGACTAGAAGAAAAGACAGGTAACATTGGTATCAACAATAACCATTCGGAGGACACTATGACAACGACAAGCACTGTCCCACGCCCGGAATATCCGCGCCCGCAGTTCCGGCGCGAACCGTGGATCAACCTCAACGGCTCGTGGACGTACAATTTCGATTTCGGCAAATCGGGGGCGCAACGCGGTTTCGCCAACAGTGCCGGCTTCGATGGCATAATCACCGTCCCGTTCTGCCCGGAAAGTCCGCTTTCCGGCGTAAATCACAAAGACTTCATCGAGATGATGTGGTATCAACGCACCATCACTGTTCCAGTCGACTGGGCCGGCAAGCGCGTGATCCTCCACTTCGGCGCGGTGGATTACGAGAGCGAGGTCTTCATCGACGGTGAATCCGTGGGACGGCATTGGGGCGGCACGGTCTCGTTCAGCCACGACATCACCGCTTACGTGACACCGGGCAGGGCGCACAATCTCGTCGTCTACGTGCGCGACGACGTGCGCTCCGGGCAACAGCCCGGCGGCAAACAGTGTCCCGACTTCAAATCGCGCGGCTGCCACTACACGCGCACGACCGGCATCTGGCAGACGGTGTGGCTGGAGGCAGTGGTAGATTGTGGATTGCGAGATTGCCAGATTGTGCCGGACGTGGACAACAGCCGGTTCGTCGTCATACCACGCTTCTACGCGCTCAAACCGGGGCTACGGTTCCGCGCCACGCTTAAGGATGGCGATACGGTCGTCAGCCAGGCCGAAAGCATCGCCGCCAACGGGATGCCACTAATTCTGCCGGTGACATCGCCGAAACTCTGGTCGCCCGTTTCACCTTTCCTGTACGACCTGACGTTCGAAGTGCTCGACGGCGACGCGGTCATCGACACCGTACAGAGCTACACCGGCCTGCGTAAAATCCACATCGAAGGCAACCGCCTCTTCCTGAACAACGAACCGCTCTACCTGCGGCTAGTGCTCGATCAGGGCTTCTATCCCGACGGCATCTGGACCGCACCGGCGGATAACGCACTCAAACGCGACATCGAATTGTCACTGGCGGCGGGATTCAACGGCGCGCGCTTGCACCAGAAAGTCTTCGAAGAGCGCTTCCATTATTGGGCGGACAAACTCGGCTATCTCACCTGGGGCGAGTCGTCGAGTTGGGGTCTCGATGCGAAGGACGTGGTGAGCGCGCGCAACTTCCTGGCGGAATGGCGCGAGATCGTCACCCGCGACCGCAACCACCCTTCGATCATCGCGTGGACGCCGTTCAACGAGACGCGCGACACCGGCGACAGACGCCAGCACTATCGCCTGCACAGCGACGCCGCCCAACTCACCCGCGACCTCGATCCCACGCGCCCGGTCAACGATGCCAGCGGCTACGTCCACGTGGATACCGATCTCTGGACCGTGCACACCTACCAGCAAGACCCGGCCATCCTGCGAGACCAGCTCAAGCCACATCCGCAGCACGGCCCCTTCCGCAATTATCCCGACCGCGAGGTCGCTTATGCGGGCCAGCCCTACATCGTGGACGAGTACGGCGGCATCAAGTGGATCCCGCGCGAAGACCTGGTCTACGCCGACAATTCCTGGGGTTACGGCAACGAGCCACAGACGTTGGAGGAGTTCTACACACGCCTGCAGGCTTTGACCGACACGATCCTGAGCTATGACCACATCGTGGGGTTCTGTTACACGCAATTGACCGACATCGAACAAGAACAGAACGGCATCTACAACTACGACCGTTCGGAAAAGTTCGATATGGCGCGCATCCGGCGCGTTTTTGAGAAAGGTAATGAGTAATCGGTAATCGGTAATTGGTAATCAGTAAAGAGTAACGAGTAACGAGTTAGTGAAATCAGTCTGTTCAGCGTTTACCCGTTACCCGTTACCAGTTACCAACCATCCAAAAAAGGAGCACACTAATGAACAGCGATCTGGCAATGATTATCGACATCACAGAACGGGAGTATCACGGTATGTCATTCAACGCGCCGCCGTTGCGGAAGATGCTCGACAAATTGACGTTGAATGAAGTCACATCCACCGACACCTACGAAGGCTACTCGGTGTGGGGTATCGCGCTACACTTGTTGTACTGGAAATACCAGTTGGTGGAGTGTTTGAATGTACCTGACCTACCGGACTACCCCTACCAGAAAGACAATTGGCCCGCACTTCCCGAAGTCCGTTCGCAAGAAGCCTGGGAGGAAACACTTGCCTTGATGGATGAATTCCACAACGTCTACGTGTCTGCATTGCGCACCCTTCCTGCGAGCAAGCTGGATGAGAAAATGGAATTCCAGTGCACATGGGGAGATACGATCGCCTGGATGACGACGCACGATACCTACCACATCGCGCAAATCCGCAACATGGGCCTGAAGCACTTCCCCGAAGGGAAATGAGAGACTCTGGAAAATCCCAGGAAATGAAATAATGCAGGACTTCATCGGCACACGCTTTGGACAATACGAAATCCTCGCTCCTATTGGCGAGGGCGGAATGGGCATGGTGTATCGCGCACGCGACACGCTCCTGAACCGCGAAGTGGCGGTGAAAGTGCTGCCGCCGGAATTGGCGCGCGACCGTGAGTTCGTGACACGCTTCCGCCGCGAAGCGGAGACGGCGGCCAGCCTGGATCATCCCCACATCGTCGCGATCTACAACATCGGCGAGCAGGACGGCGTGCATTACCTGGCCATGCGTTTGCTGGAAGGACAGCCCCTCAATCACATCCTGAAGCACAGTGGAGCACTACCGCTGGAACGCGCGCTGCACATCACGGAGCAGTTAGCGCGCGCGCTGGACTATGCGCACGCGCGCGGCGTGATCCACCGCGACGTCAAGCC
This sequence comes from Anaerolineae bacterium, assembly GCA_049975385.1. Lineage (GTDB taxonomy): Bacteria > Chloroflexota > Anaerolineae > B4-G1 > SLSP01 > DSWT01. Next base: position 6,071 of record JBNGDO010000122.1, read on the forward strand.
TGCCAACATTATGGTGGGTGAAGATGAGCACGTAACACTGATGGATTTCGGCATCGCCAAGGCCGTGATGGGCAGCAAACTCACGCGCACGGGCACCATGATCGGCACGCCGGAATACATGGCGCCGGAGCAATTTACCGGCGAGACGGTAGACCTGCGCGCGGACATCTACGCAGTAGGCGTGGTGTTGTACGAAATGCTGACCGGGCGCGTCCCTTTCACCGGCGAGACGCCGGTGTCGATCTCACACGGACACGTCTACCAGCAACCCGCGCCGCCGCGCCAGCTCAATGCGCAGATTCCGCCCGCCGTGGAGCATGTGCTGCTGCGCGGCCTGGCGAAACGCCCGGAAGAGCGCTATCCAAACGCGGGGGCATTGGCAGAAGCCCTACACGCCGCCGTACGCGGCGGGGCCGCCCCCGTAAGCGCGCCAGCCCGTCAACCGCTCAAGATCGTGACGCCCGATGGATATGAATACGCGCTTGCTCCAGGCACACTGCACCTGGGTCGCGCCGAAGAAAACGATGTTGTGATATACGACGCACAGATTTCCCGGCGGCACGCCGAGATTCACTCCGACACGCAGAGCAGCGCCGTGGTCGATCTGGACAGTGCAAACGGCACGTTTGTCAACGGGCAGCGCCTCGTGCCACATCACCCACACATATTGCAGGCCGGAATGTCCGTCCGCCTGGGCACGAAAGTGACCTTACAGGTACGAGCCGGAATGCCGGTAAAGCGAAAGACCATGCCGTTCGAACAACCGGGCGGCAAACCTCCGCATCCCCCAGACAAGACAACGGCTCAGGCGCCTGTGTCGCCGCCAGGCAAGAAAAATCAACTGCTTAGAAGCGTAGGTGGCTTAGGCTGTGTATTGGGTGCGATAGGCATTGGGGTCATAGCGATTGTGATCGTCGGGCTGATCTTGTGGAACCATCTCCGCGAGCCCGCAACGCCAACGCTCGACGCAACCACAGCCATGGCCTCTCCTGAGCTTGTCGTCGTCACGGCGACGCCGGACCCACAAGCGACGCAGTCAACGTCGCCTGTCACGGTTATCGTCACCGCCACGCCGTTGCCGGTAACGTCCACGCCAAAACCCACCCCAGTAACAAAAACTACTTCGCCCACACCGGTGCCGCCTGCCCCGGCGGTGGATCGGATCGTCTATGCTTGCGGGACTGTAGGCAAGTCGAATATCTGTACAATAGACCTGGAAGGTAACACGCGCACGCTGATTAGCAGTTCCAGCGATGATGCTGAACCGGATTGGCACCCGGCAACACAGAAACTGGTGTTTCAATCAGATCGCGAAGGCAACTACGATATTTTTGTCAGCGATGCAGAAGGACGCAATGTAGAAAACCTGACGCAAACGCGGAATCAAGATGAACGCCTGCCGGATTGGTCTCCCGACGGGAAAAGCATCCTCTACGAGGTTGGTGACGGCGCCGACAACGGCGAAATTCGGGTGTTGAACATCGCTGAAAATCGCACCGTTAAGCTGGCCACAGGTCGCGCTCCGGTATGGTCGCCGGATGGAAACTATATCGCCTATATGCAGAAGCAGTCGAATGGGTATTGGCAGCTCTTTATCCACGATGTACGCGACAATACGATGTGGAGCTTGCCGCATAGTGGCGAACACTGCCGCTTCCCGGCCTGGTCGCCGGATGGGGAATGGCTGGCGTATAACACCTACATCTTTGGCAGCGTGCCACGCGGCCAGACGTATGACATCTGGCGCGTGCGGGTCGATGGCGGAAGCCGTCCCCAACGCCTGACGACGACCGGAGACAGCGGACGTCCCGCCTGGTCTGCGAACGGAAAGCACATCGTTTATAATTATGGCGACTACCTATATCTTTTGGATGTGGACAAAAAAACCAGCACCAGATTGAATCATACGGATAACGGCTGGGCACCAGATTGGTCATGGTAACCAATTTAAGCCGGAATGTGAACGATTATGAACATAACTCCTGAGAAAATAATGGCATTCTTACGCCGTCCCGCGGTCATCATTGGCATCATTTTGACCGTGCTGGCGGGTCTGGTCGTGGGTAGCCTGATTGGCTACCTATCACAGCAGGCGGCGAAACCGGCAGCGTCGGTGACGCCGTCGCCCACGACGACCTTTACAATAACACCCATACTGCCCACGCCTGCGACGATCGTAGCGCCTACCATCGCAGCGACGAACACAGAACCCGTTCCGGCGACAGCAACACCGGAACCGGTAACCCAACCGGCGGGCACGCCGACCACGCACGAGGTGCAAGCCGGGGAAACGTTGGGCGAAATAGCACTGCGGTATGGCGTCAGCGTGGAGGCATTGCTCGCGGAGAACGGCCTGGACTCGGCAGAATTTCTCCAAATCGGACAGGACTTGAAGATTCCCACGGCTGGGGCCGAGGGCGAGGCCACGACTACGACGACGTCCTTGCCGCAGGGCGTGCGAACACACATCGTCGAAGCCGGTGATACCCTGGGCGGCATTGCCCTGCAGTACGACGTGAGTGTCGAGGCCTTGCGGGAAGCCAACGACCTGGATTCTGACATAATCCAGCTCGGGCAGGAACTGACCATCCCCGGCGATGACGTAGCCACAACGACACCGGAGTCCGCCGCTGGGCCTGCGGCTGACGCAACGGACGACGAAACCTGGAACCCCTCGATCCTCACCGGCGACCTGGCGACGGCCTATTCGCAAACCGAAGCGCGCGGGCGTTACACCTTGCACTATCCGCCGGATAGCCTGCCTGAACGCGAATTGGATGCGGTATTAGCTTCGGTGGATACGGCTATGACGCAAATCGAAGGACCGTTGGGCATCCAATTGGACGGCACGTTCGACGTCTACGTGGCAGCGAGCCTGTTCGCGGCTGATGACGTCGCCTTGCGCGGGCGCAGCTTCTCCTCACAGCGGCGGCTCTTCTTCCTGTGGGATGGCACCGGCGACGACGCCGACCGCCAGTACATCATCACCCACGAGGCCACGCACACCTTTACCTGGAACGCCATCGGGCAACCGGCCTCGGTGATGCTGCATGAGGGCGTCGCTGTCTACACCGGGATGTCCAATTACGAGAACGCCGGGTACATCAACCTGGACGACTTTTGTGCCGTTTTCTACCGGGCGGAGCGCTTGCCCCTGCCCACCGGCGCGATGGATTTCCAGGGCCATATCTACGACCTGACGACCTATTACAGCGCGGGCAGCTTCGTGCGATATTTGATTGATACCTACGGCGCGGAGAAATTTGCGCGACTCTACCCCAGTGGCGATTATGTAGCAGTGTACGACCAAGACCTGCCCACCCTGCAAGAGGCGTGGCTGGCACAACTCGCCGCGCGCGAATTGCCCGCCAACCTGAATGCGGGCGCGCTCATCCAGTACGTGGATGAAGTGGGGCAAAACTACCGGCAGCTTTTCGCCAACTTCAGCGGCACGCCTGCTGAGATGCGCGCCTATCGCGCTCTGGACAAAGCCCGCACCAGCACCCTTGCCGGGCACTTCACAGATGCCAGAACGTATCTGGACGACTTCGCAGCAGCGCGCCGTGAGTGACCTCACGACTAATGACTACCAGACTATCTCAAGGAAATCCGAACATACTATGACCACAGGCTACGTCTGCAACATCCAGCGGTTCTCCGTCCACGATGGGCCGGGAATCCGCACCACCGTCTTCCTCAAAGGCTGCACGCTGCGCTGCTTTTGGTGTCACAACCCCGAAAGCATCCGTCCCAAACCGGAAGTGCAGTTCTTCCCCAGTCGCTGCATCGGCTGTGGCGCGTGCGTCGAGGTATGCCCGGAGAGCGCGCAGGCGTTCGACGAGCACGGCGCACGCGTCTTCTATCACGAGAAATGCGTCGCGTGCGGCAAGTGCGTGGACGTCTGCTATGCGGAAGCCCTCGTCTTCACGGCCAAAGCGATGAGCGCCGAAGCCGTCGTGGAGGAAATCTTGCGCGACCGGGCGTTCTACGAGAATTCCGGCGGCGGCGTGACGCTCTCCGGCGGCGAACCGGCGCTGCAAGTGGAGTTCTCGCGGGATATCCTCGAACGCTGCCGCGCGGCGGGCGTGCACACTGCCATCGAAACCGCTGCCAACGTCCCGTGGGAGAGCCTGGAAGCACTCCTCCCGCTCACCGATCTGGTGATGATGGACCTCAAGCATATGGATTCGGACAAACACCGCGACGCCACCGGCGCGCCCAACGCTCTGCTGTTGGCGAACGCCCGCCGCCTCGTTGAAAGCGGCAAACCCATCATCTTCCGCATCCCTGTTATCCCCACGGTCAATGACACGCCAGAGGAAGTCGCTGCCATCGCTGCCTACGTGCGGGAACTCCGCGACCTGCGTGTGACGCAACACGACGGTGCGTCCAGCGAACCTGCATCGATCACCCTCGAACTGCTGCCTTTTCACCGCATGGCTGGCGACAAATACAACAGCCTGGGCTGGGACTATCGCGCCGCCAACCTGACCCCGCCCAGCAAAGAGCAGATGGCGATATTGACAAACGCAGCACAAGCCCAGGGCGTGCCGGTCCAAAGCAGGTAATGATGCTCGATCTACTCAAATTTGCCCTCATCCTCGGCGTGACGATTTTTCTGCTGACGCGTAAATGGGACCTCGGCCTCATCCTGCTGCTGGACACGGGACTGGCGGCGCTCCTGTTCGCCTATCCCTTCCTGGATTTACTCCGGTCGATTTTGCATGGGAGCATCGCGGCGGACACCCTCAATCTGGCCGGAGCCGTCTTTCTGGTACTGCTCCTGGCCGAATTGATGCGCCGCACCCACGCGATGGAGCGTATGGTCGCGTCGCTGCAAGTCGTCGTGCCTGATAGCCGTGTCGTGCTGGCGCTGATGCCTGCTATGATCGGCCTGATGCCGATGCTGGGCGGCGCGATGTTCTCGGCCCCGATGGTCAACGAAATCGGCACGCGACTCGGCCTGACACCCAGTCGCAAAACGTACATCAACTACTGGTTCCGCCACTCGATGGAGTACGTCTTTCCACTCTACTCTTCACTGTTGATGGTCTCAGCGCTGCTTGGCGTCTCGGTCTACGCCTTCATCCGCGCGTCGTGGCCACTCACCGTCGCCGCGATGGTCGGAGGCGTGGTCTGGGGACTGGCGGGGATTCGCCAGGAAAACAACCCGGTCAACGGGCAAAACAGACACAAAGCGTGGCTCGACCTGCTCGCCAGCACGTGGCCGATCCTGCTGGTGATCGCGGTCGTCGTCGTTTTGCAGTTCAATATGCTCATCAGCCTGGCGGTCATCTGCGCGCTGTTCATGGTGATCAAGCGCATTGGGCCAGAGCAATGGCGCGACATCCTCACACGCAGCTTCCCCATCACCACCTTCTCGTCCATCTTCGGTGTGATGATCTTCAAGCAAGTATTGCAGGATACGGGGGCGGTGGAACAAATCCCACAGGCGTTGGGCACACTCGGCCTGCCGCCGTTGATCGTCGCCTTCGTCGTGCCGATGCTGGTCGGGCTGGTGACGGGGACCGCGGCTGCGGCGATGGCGTTGAGCCTTCCGCTGGTTGCGCCGCTGCTCAACGGCCTGCCCATCGAGAATCTGGCTTCCGGCGTGTGGATGTTCGTCGGCTGTTTCAGCGGCATCATGCTCTCGCCGATGCACCTGTGCCTGGCGCTCACACACAACTACTTTGGCGCAAGTTGGGGCGCGCTCTACAAGGCGCTCCTGCCGTCCGTGGGCCTCATTATCGCCACTGCGGTGGGCATCCTGCTACTGCGGTAAGTCAGGAATGAGTAACGAGTAATCAGTAATCAGTAATCAGTAATCAGTAATGAGTAATGAGTAATGAGTAATCAGTATCCAACATCCAATAGCCAGCCCAAAGGAGGAGACATGCCAGATCATAAAATTGCCCTGATTACGGACAGCACGTGCGATTTGCCGCAGGCCTTGCGGGAACAGTACGCCATCAACGTGCTCCCACTGACAGTCATCTGGGGGAACGAGCAGTTGCGCGACGGCGTCGACATGCAGCCGGAAGCGTTCTATGACCGGCTGGTCGCCGACCCGGTCTATCCCACGACGTCGCAACCCACGCCACAGGATTTCCTCGATATCTACGAGCGCGTGGAGCGGCAAGGCGCGCAGGAGATCGTCGTGATCACGATCAGCAGCGCGATGAGCGGCACGTACGAGTCGGCGCAGATAGCAGCGCCGATCATCGATATACCGGTACATCTCGTCGACTCCAAGTCCAACTCGATGAGTCTGGGCTGGCAGGTGCTGGCGGCAGCGCGGGCGCGGGAGGCCGGCGGGGACGCCGCCGCGATGATCGCAGCCGCCGACGCCGCCCGCAAGACGATGGTCTACATCATCACGCTCGACACGCTGGAATACCTGCACAAAGGCGGACGCATCGGTGGCGCGAGCGCGTTCATCGGCACGCTACTGAACTTCAAGCCGCAGATCTTCGTGAACCACGAGACAGGCATGGTCGAAGCCGGACGCCGCGCACGGACACGCCAGAAGGCATTGGACGCGCTCTACGACGACTTCTTCGCCCAGCTTGACACCAGCAAACCCATGCGGATCGCCGTGCTGCACAACGCCGCGCTGCCGGAAGCCGAGGCACTGGCGGCGCGCGTGCAGGTCGAATTCGCCCCGCGCGAACTGGTGATCAGTATCGTCTCGCCCGTACTCGGAGTACACACCGGTCCGCGCGCCATCGCGCTGTGCGGATATACAGAAGCGTGAGCCGCAGTTAAAAACTACAAAGGTCTCAGCACGTACTACGCCTTGCAAAACTATTAATTAACGCACCTATATGCTCAATCAAGCATCTCGTAAGACTTTTGTAGTCTGGCTCTGGCCTAACGACACCCTATGACATCTCTGGAAGGAGAGGTGTTCGCCATCAACGCCACCGCGCAGCTCTCGTGGATTTTTGGCTCGTGGGTGGGCGCGGTCGCCGGGCAGTTGATCGGCGATGTGAAACCGCTGGCCTTGGATTACGCCCTGCCTGCGATGTTCATCGCGTTGTTGGTGATGCAGATTAAGGACAGGCGGCACATCATCGTCGCTGTCGCCACCGGCCTGCTCGCCGTCGCGTTGACTCTGGGCGGCCTGGGACACTGGAGCGTCATCGTCGCCACGCTCATTGGCGCAACGTTGGGTATGGCATTGGAAATGGGGAAATTGAGAATTGCAGATTGAGGTATTGGAGATTGGGCAATTTGCCGATTCGCTGATTCTTCTTTTCGCTCATTCGCTGATTCTTCTTTTCGCTGATTCTGTCCATTGAGGAAGTATGTTAGATCAGAACGCGATTCTGTTGACAATGCTCGGCATGTTGGTCGTGACGTACATCCCGCGCGTTTTGCCGCTATGGCTTTTCACGTCGAAACCGCTGCCGCCGCCGGTGATCGCGTGGCTGCGCTACGTGCCCGTCGCGGTGCTGGCGGCACTGCTCTTGCCGGCGCTCGTCATCACGGAGAACAACGCAGTCCCAACCCTCGACGTGAGCTTCGCCAATCTCTTCCTGTGGGCCGCCATCCCCACGTTCATCATCGCCTGGAAGACGCGCAGCCTCTTCGGCCCCGTCATCGTGGGGATGGTCATCGTCGCAGTGATTCGCTTCATTGTGTAAGAACGGTTTATTTTTCAGAAAGGACGGAGCCAATGAACGGCAAAGAAAAGGTGAACGCGATTCTCATCGTCACTCTTGCCGTGATCGGCATTGCGCTAAACGCAGTGCTGCCGCAGCCCAGCCTCGCGTGCGCGGTCATTCCGGTTTCCCAAACCGTCATCACATCCACCGTCGCTCCGCGCAACGTTATCCTCTTCATCGGCGATGGGATGGGACCAGAACAGGTGCGCGCCGCCGGTATGTATCAAAATGGCAGTGCGGGGACGCTCGTGATGGAATCCTCCCCCTACGCCAGCACAATGACGACCTACTCGGCCAACAGCGACATAACCGATTCGGCGGCGAGCGGCACGGCCATAGCAACGGGGCACAAAGTCAACAACGGCGTGATTTCCGTCGCCGTACCCGGTGACGGTCGCGAACTTGAAACGCTGCTCGAACGTTTCCACAAGCATTGCAAGCGCGCGGGACTCGTCACGACGACGTACGCCACCCACGCCACACCCGCCGCGTTCGGCGCGCACGAACCCTCCCGCAGCTACCTCAACAACATCGCCGGTGACTACCTCTGCCAAACCAGGCCCGACGTGCTATTTGGCGGCGGCGCCAACGGCCTGAACCCATCCAACGCCGCCGCTGCCGGATACGCGGTGGTGCAAAACCGTGCAGAAATGCTGGCGATCAGGCTGCCACTCGCCGTACCGGTTTCCGGACAGTTCGGGACCACCCACCTCCCCTACGAGTACGATTATTTCACCGGCGCCGACCCCGGGTATAACACGCTGCCGCACCTTTCGGAAATGGTGACAACGGCGCTGGCAATCCTGGAGACGGCACCCAATGGCTTCTTCTTGATGGTCGAAGGCGGGCGCATCGACCACGCCGGGCACGCCAACGACATCGCGCGCAACGTCTTCGAGGTGCTCGAATTCGATCGCGCCGTCGAAATCGCCTATGCGTGGGCCACCAACCGCACGGACACGCTCATCATCGTGACGGCGGACCACGAAACCGGCGGGTTGAGCGTGATCGCCAACAACGGCGCGGGGAACTTCCCTACCGTCACGTGGTCGACTACCGGACACACCGGCACCCCTGTTCCCGTCTACGCCTGGGGTGTGAATGCTGAACTGGCACTGCAAGTGGCGGACAATACGGACATTCACCAGTTGGCCCTCGCCGGTTTAACGGAACCAGTCTCGTGTGTGCCGGTCGCAGTCCGCGTCGTCGATTTCCGCAACCGCGCCAGACAGATCGAGCAACTCATCATACTTGGCGTCCTTGTCAGCGTTGGCTTACATTCACTTCGGGAAACCCGCGAACATCCTGTAAAGCAATGAGGGTCTTTCATCAGGAGGTACGATTTGCCTGTTCGATACGGCGCACACTGTTATCTGTTCACCGACGGCTGGTCAGATGACCGTCTGCACCTCCTTGACACGGCTAAAGCCTTGGGTCTGGACGTCTTCGAGCTGGTCGTCGGCGATGACGTGCACTACACACCGCGCCTGAGCCGCCAGCGTGCCGAAAGCCTGGGGCTAACCCTCACCGTCAGTCCGGGCGGGTTCTGGCCGGTGGACTGCGACCTTTCCGCCGACGATCCGGCGGACCGCGCGCGGGGGCTGGCATGGCACCAACGCCAGGTGAACGTCGCCGCCGAACTCGGCGCGGTCGCCTACACCGGCGCGCTCTACGGGCATCCGGGGACGGTGCAGCGCCGTCTCCCACCCACCGGCGAACTCCCGCGCACCGCCGAGGGCCTGCACGCCCTGGCGGAGTACGGCGCGCGGCACGGCGTCAGCGTCGTCATCGAGCCGATGAGCCACTTCCGCACGCACCTCGTCAACACGCCGGAGCAGGCACTACATCTAGCGAATCTGGCCGACCACCCCAACTTGCGCGTGCTGCTCGACACCTACCACCTCGTCACCGAAATCCGTGACTACGCGCAAGCCATCCACACCGTTGCGCCCAAACTGTGGGGCCTCCACGCCTGCGAAAGCGACCGCGGCGTGCCCGGCGGCGGTCTCGTGCCGTGGGAGACCGTCTTCGGCACGCTCAAGGCCATCGCCTTCGAGGGCTACGTGCTATTGGAGACCTACAACTCGTCCACCGGGGATCCGCCAGGGACGTTCGCTTACCGTCGGGGGATGTTCCACGATCCGTGCCCGGACGGAGAGGCGTTTGTGCGGCAAGGGGTAGCGTTTTTGAAGGCGGGGATGAGCGATTAGGGACTGGGGATTAGGGATTTTGCGCCTTACGCATTTGCTAAGGAACGCGGATTAAATAAGTGTCTGATTTCTGCGCCTAAAGAACGCTATAATTGGGACAGTTATATAATTCTCGTTCCTAAACTACTGATTCGCCCATCCTTGCGCACGATCACTCAACAGAAAAACATACA
>JBNGDO010000123.1:0-16119 GCA_049975385.1 Anaerolineae bacterium
TTGGATCGGCCACACTATGATACGGGGAGTTACACAAACCACTATAAAGTTACGGCAAAATTATACAAAAGAACCGGAAAAACGCAAGCTCATGCTGTGCATCCCATCTGTTTTGTGATTCTTTGTTGACACGGCTTTCTTTTTGAGTATAATTTTCTCGATGAAGTGGAGGGAAAAGCACACCGGAAGACAGCCCTGGCATGCTCATCTGCAATGGCTGCAGCCGGGGTTAGGCCTAAAACGCTGGCTATTATTGCTAACCTTCGGTATTACATTGTTGAGCTTGGGCGGCGCTGCGGCGTTGCGCGCGTTTTATCCCCTCCCATCGTACTTTCACTATGTCACGCTACAGTTTCTGCCGCGCTTCGTGCGGGTGGCGCTGTTCCTCATCCTCGGGGTAGGGAGCATCGTTCTGGCGCTGTGGGCGCTCAATCGCACTATCTTGGAACCTTTCGTCGCGGGAGCGTTTGATGGCGTCCCCGGCACGCTATACAACTATCGCCGGCGAGGACGCGGGGCCAAAATCGTCGTCATCGGCGGCGGGCACGGGCAGTCCACCATTCTGCGCGGGTTGAAGCAGTACACGTCCAACCTGACGGCTATCGTCACCGTCGCCGACGACGGCGGCTCTTCGGGCCGTCTGCGGCGTGGTTTGGGCATCCTGCCACCGGGCGATTTTCGCAACTGCATCGCGGCGCTGGCCGACGATGAGGCGCTCATCACCCGGCTCTACCAATACCGCTTTGCCGGTGGCGAGGACTTGCAGGGGCACAGTTTCGGCAACCTCTTCATCGGGGCGATGGCGGGCATTACCGGCTCCTTCGAGTCGGCGCTCAAAGAGTCCAGCCGGGTGTTGGCCGTGCAGGGGCAGGTGTTGCCGAGTACGCTCGAGGCCGTGACACTGTGCGCCGATGTGCAGGAAAACGGCGGTTCCCTCATCCGTGTGCGGGGCGAATCGAGAATTCCTGAGGTACACGGACGCATCTTGCGGGTGATGCTCGAACCGGCGATGCCCAGAGCCTATCCCGAAGCTGTGCGCGCCATCCTGGACGCAGATCTGGTGGTGATCGGGCCGGGCAGCCTCTATACCAGCATTTTGCCTAACCTGTTGGTGCCGGAGATTGCCCAGGCGTTGGAAGCCACACGCGCGCTCAAGGTCTACGTCTGCAACATCGCCACGCAGCCCGGAGAAACCGATGGCTACACGGCGCGGGAGCATCTCCAGGCGCTGGAGATGCATCTGGGGACCGGTCTGGTGTCCGCGGTGGTTGTCAATGCTCGTCTGCCCCAGACCGAACCAACTGACACCCTCGAGTGGGTGAAGGCTGATCTGGACTCCCATAAGGATTTGCACGTGATCGCGGCGGATTTGGTGGATGAAGCCCTGAGCGGGCATCATGAAAGTGGAAAAATCGCGCAGATCTTGATGAGCTTGATACGCGATTGATGATTCAATCTCTTTATATCTAATCCAATTCACAAAAGGAGTGTGTACTATGACGACGAAAGTTGGGATCAATGGGTTCGGTCGCATTGGCCGGCAAGTGCTCAAGGCGATTCGGGATTATCATCCCGATACATTGGAAGTGGTGGCCTTCAACGATATTGGCGACCTCAAGACGATGGCGCATCTGCTGAAATACGACTCAAACTATGGTCGTTTCGACGGCACGGTGGAAGTCGCCGACGATGCTTTGATCATTGATGGCAAGAAGATCATGGCCTTCAAGGAATTCGATCCCGGCAACATTCCGTGGGGCGATATGGGCGTCGACATCGTGGTCGAGTCTACCGGTTTGTTCCGCACCAAGCAGGATAGCGAGAGCAAGGGTAAGCTGGTTCCGGGCGCGGAGAGCCACATCGTCCGTGGTGGCGCTAAGAAAGTCATCATCTCGGCCCCTGCCAAGGGCGAGGACCTGACCGTTGTGCTGGGTGTAAACGAAGCGGATTACGATCCCGCCAAGCATCACGTTCTCTCGAACGCGTCCTGTACAACCAACTGTCTGGCGCCCGCCGCCAAGGTGGTCCACGACCATTTCACAATCACGCGCGGCTTTATGACGACGATCCACTCTTACACCAACGACCAGAAAATCCTCGACCTGCCGCACAAAGACCTGCGCCGCGCGCGCGCTGCCGCGATAAACATCATCCCCACCACCACCGGCGCGGCGAAGGCCGTGGCGCTCGTCATCCCCGACCTGAAGGGCAAGTTCGATGGTTACGCGCTGCGCGTCCCGACCCCGACGGTCTCCGTGGTGGATTTCACCGCGCAGATTGAGAAGCCGACGACGACCGAGGAACTGCGCCAGGCCTTCCGCGACGCGGCTGCCGGCCCGCTGAAGGGCATCCTCGCCGCTGTGGACGAGCCGCTCGTCAGCATCGACTACAAGGGCGATCCGCACAGCTCTTCCGTGGACCTCCAATTTACCCTGGTGCTCGGTGAGGGCAAGAATGACTTCATCAAGGTCGTCACCTGGTACGATAACGAGTGGGGCTACAGCGTCCGCACTGCCGATCTCGCGGCGCTGATCGCCGGCAAGCTGTAATCGGTAATCAGTAATCAGGGATTGGGAATTAGGGATTAGGGATGGCAGCAAACCAACCTAATCCCTAATTTACTAATTACCCCATTACCCATTACCAGTTACCAGTTACCAATTACCTATTTCCGAGATTGAGGTGAAAGATGAACAAAAAGACCGTTCGTGATGTTGATTTGAAGGGCAAGCGGGTGTTGATGCGCGCCGATTTCAACGTCCCGTTGAAGGACGGTGTCATTGGCGACGATAAGCGCATCCGCGCCACGTTGCCGACGATCAAGTATATCCTGGACCAGGGCGCGGCGCTCGTGTTGATGTCGCACCTGGGCCGTCCGGCGGGGACAGGCTACGAGGCCGAACTCAGCCTCAAGCCGGTGGCCGCGCGTTTGAGCGAACTGCTCGGTAGGCCTGTCAAAATGGCCCCGGATTGCATCGGCGCGGAGGTCGAAGCGATGGCGGCGGCGCTGCAACCTGGCGAAGTGATGTTATTGGAGAATGTTCGCTTCCATAAGGCAGAGACGAAGAACGATCCCAAAATGGCCGAACAATTGGCAAAGCTGGCTGAGATTTTCGTCAACGATGCTTTTGGGACCGCGCACCGCGCGCAAGCTAGCACTGAAGGCGTGGCGCACTATCTGCCCGCCGTGGCCGGCTTCCTGATGGAGAAGGAAATCGACTTCCTGGGGCGTGCCGTAGAAGACCCTGAGCGCCCCTACGTCGTGATCCTCGGCGGCGCGAAGGTGTCGGACAAGATCGCCGTCATCCAGAACATGCTGAAGTTGGCCGACCAAATTCTCATCGGTGGCGGGATGGCGAACACATTCTTCAAGGCGCAGGGGCTGGAAATGGGCGACTCTTTGGTGGAGGACGATGTGCTGGATATGGCGCAGGAGCTTCTGGCGACCAGTGCTGAAAAGCTGGTTCTGCCTGTAGATGCGGTCGTGGCCGACGCTTTCGACAACGACGCACACAGCAAAGTCGTGGGCGTGTCCGCAGTCGAAGCCGGCTGGCGTATCCTGGACATCGGCCCGGAGACGGTGGCCCAATACAAAGAAATCCTGGCGACGGCTAAAACCGTTGCGTGGAATGGCCCGATGGGCGTCTTCGAGATGCCGAACTTCGCCAAAGGAACGTTCGCCATCGCTGAAATCCTGGCCGAGCTTGATGCCGTGACCATCATCGGGGGCGGCGACTCGGCTTCGGCGGTCAAGAAGGCCGGTGTTGCGGACAAAGTCAGCCACGTCTCTACCGGCGGCGGCGCGAGCCTGAAATTCTTGGAAGGCAAAGTGCTGCCGGGCGTGGCCGCGTTGACGGATAAGTAACGAGTAACGAGTAAAGAGTGATGAGTAAAGAGTAATGAGTGAATTGACTTCTTACTCATTTCTCATTACTCATTTCTCATTTCTCTGATAGGAGATATGATGCGAAAACCATTCATTGCCGGAAACTGGAAGATGAACAAGACCGTGGCGGAGGGTGTCGCGCTGGCCACGGGATTGAAGGAAACCCTGGCCGACGTCGTCGATATGGAACTCGCCGTCTGCCCTACGGCGACGGTGTTGAGCGCGGTCAGCGCGGTGTTAGCCGGTTCCAACATCGGTGTGGGCGCGCAGAATATGTACTGGGAAGAAAGTGGTGCATTTACCGGCGAGATTTCTCCACCGATGGTCAAGGAGTTGGCCGAGTACGTTATCATCGGGCACTCGGAGCGCCGTCAGTACTTCGGCGAAACCGATCAGACCGTCAACCGCAAGCTCAAGGCGGCGCTGGCGCACGGGATCACGCCGATCGTCTGTATCGGCGAGAGCCTCGAGCAGAACAAGGCTGGCGAGACAGTGGCGTTCGTCGGGGGGCAGATTCGCGGTGCGTTCGCGGGTGTCCCTGCTGAGGATGCCGCGGGGGTCGTGCTGGCCTACGAACCTATCTGGGCCATCGGCACCGGGCTGACTGCCACGCCGGAGGATGCCGACCGCATCATTCAGGCCGCCATCCGCGATGTGCTCGTCGAATTGTACGACGACGCTACTGCCGAGGCGATCCGCGTGCAGTATGGTGGCAGCGTCAAGCCGGGGAATATGGCCGAGTTCATCGTGATGCCCAACATCGACGGTGCGCTGGTCGGCGGCGCGAGCCTCAAAGTCGATTCGTTTACGGGGATTGTCAAAAACGCGATTGCGGCGCTGAGCGCCTAGTTGCATAGTGGCATGACCTGACAGGGTTACAAAGAAGCCGGTTGGAGACCTCCAACCGGCTTTCGTTTTCCTGGTTCCCTTAGCATATGTTGTGCATGCTTTGATCGATGGCAGCCAATAATTCGCTTGGTTTGATTAGCTTGTTCAAGAAGACATTCGCGCCCGCATCCATTGCCTTGGCGCGTTTTACTTCATCAAGGCTGGCCGTCAGCATAATTACGGGGAGCTTCTGATAATTCGGCATAGCGCGCATATGCTGTAACACGGCGAGGCCATCCATATTTGGCATAGCGATATCCAACAGCACCACACTAACCGGATTGTTTGCGAGTTTTTCCAAAGCCTCTTCGCCGTTGCTGGCCATCAAGACTGTGTAATTGGTCTTACCGAGCATATAGCCCAACATCCGCCGGATCGATAATTCATCGTCAACGACCAATATTGTTGTCATAAAGGCATCCTCAATCGTTATAGAATAGACTAAGACTCTACCCGAAAATTATGTTCGCGAGCGTTTCTGGTGCGTCAACGGCAAATTTTCGGATAGGTTCTAAATAATGATTTGGTCACACCTTCTATACTACCAAAATTTCGGTCTTAAACTGTTAAAGGATGATTAAGGGCGGGTGTACATACCGTTACACAACGAAAGTAGGCGGTAGACGGTGAAGAGGAACTTGCCCCGTCTACCGTCTACCGCCTACCGTTTGCTTACGTTGGGGAAGGCGGGATTTGAACCCGCACGCTTTTCAGCACATGATCCTAAGTCATGCTCGTCTGCCTATTCCGACACTTCCCCAGTCACCGCCATTATACGTCAAATGACGCCGGAAGCAAATGTTGGAGCCTTCAGCCATCAGCTTTCAGCCGTCAGCTATCTGCCATCGGGCGTTAACTCGGCGTCCGGCTTCAGTTTTTAGCAGATGGTTTGAGCACTAACACCAGCGCCTTGAAAATAATCCGGTTGATCGCTGAACGCTGATTGCTGATTGATCGCTATTGTGAGACTTCTTCCCCGTAGGCCAACAACGCGGCCACTTCCTTGTCCGAGCGCCCTTCGGCGTAGACGCGCAGCACCGGCTCGGTACCAGACGGACGGATGAGCAGCCAGGAATCGTTTGCCAGGATGTACTTGATGCCATCCTTCTGGCTAACCTCGACCACCGTCTCACCCGCCAACGTCGCCGGCGCATTCTCAGCAAGCCGTGCCACCATGGCCTTCTTGGGCACCGGGCGTTGGAGCGGGATGTCGGTGCGGGCATAGCGCGCCGGTCCCACTTCCCTTTGGATGTCGGCAATCAACTCGTGGAGCGGTGCGTTCGCTTCAGCGATCACTTCCAGCAGCAACAGGCCCATCAACACCCCATCGCCTTCGGGAATGTGCCCCTTGATCGACAGGCCGCCGGATTCCTCGCCGCCGATCAACACATCGCCGCTGAGCATGTAGTCGGCGATATAGTTGAAGCCTACTGGCGTCTCATGCAGCGGCAGATCGTAGCGCTTTGCCAGCCGGTCCACCATCCGAGTCGTTGAGACGGTCTTGACGACGGCCCCGGTCCAGCCGCGTTTTTCCACCAGATACCGCAGCGTGAGTGCGAAGATGTGATGGGGGTCGACAAACTCGCCGCGTGCATCCATCGCGCCGATGCGATCGCCATCCCCATCTGTTGCCAGGCCCACGTCGGCGTGATAGGTCTGGATCGCTGCGGTGAGGGCTTGCAGATAATGCCCAAGCGGCTCGGGGTGGATGCCGCCGAATCCGGGATTCATCTCGCAGCGGATTTCGTGCAGGCGACAGCGCGTGCGACTGAGCATATCGCGGAAAGCACCACGCCCGGAACCGTACATCCCATCAGCCACGACTTGCAGCTCTCCTTTGGAGATGGTATCCAGGTTGAGCAGGGTGGAAAGGTGCTGGTAGTAGGCCCACGCCGGATCGAACACACGGATCAGGCCGAGGTTGGTCGCCTGCTGGTATTCCATCATGTTGGGGCCGCGCGCCTCACGTTGATTGCGTTCCAGCAGCGCCTCGACTTGCCGCGCCTGTTCTGGTAACGCCGAACCGCCGAAAGCCGCCTTGAGCTTGACGCCGTTGTAGCGCGGCGGATTGTGACTGGCGGTGATCATCACGCCCGCTTCGGCCTTCTTGTCGACGATGGCGTAGGAGACTGCCGGGGTGGGGGCGTCGGCGCGGGTCAGGTGGGCGATGATGCCGTTCCCCGCCATCACGCGCGCCACCTCGCGCGCGTAGCGATCCGAGAGGAACCGCGTGTCGTAGCCGATAACCACCTCCGACTCGGTGCGCTCGCTTTGTTCGCGCACGTAATCGGCAATCGCCTGCGCCAGCAGGCGCACATTTTCAAAAGTGAACGTGTCGCTGATGACCGCCCGCCACCCATCCGTACCAAATGCAATCGTCATAGCCGCACTCCTTTGTCACATTTCACGTATCACGCAGCACGTATCACGTATCACGCTACGGTTTCTCCATCTCCGCGAGGGCCGTGTAGGCGGGACGCACCGCGCCTCCCGGCCACGTGTCGAAATCGCCATCGCCCAATCCCCACAAGAATGGATCGACGATGCTCCACCAGAATTCCTCATTGTGCGGTTCCCACGTGGGGTCGGGTAGATTCCACACAAACATCGGACCGATCCAGGGCGACCAATGTTCGCGCGCATAGCGAAAAGCGCGCACCAGATAATCCGCCTGTTGCTCCGGCGTCACGGCGAACCACGCGTAGTCGGGGTTTTCGGGCCGGTTGTCGGTGTGCCAGCCGAATTCCAAAATCGCTACTTGTTTGTCGCCATCGCCGTACTTTTCCATAATGGCCCGCATATTCTCGACGTGCCGGAAGCAGAAGACCTGATGCCCACCGTAGCCGTTGGCGGGATCAGCCGCCTCCTCAGGTGGGACTTCGGGCGCGGCCTTGTAACCGGGCGCGTTCAATCCCAAAAGATCGAAATACGATGCCGCGCCGGCTTCGTACATCTCCTTCAGATAATCGGCGTCCGGTATGGCGGCGGGTGGACCGGAGCCAGTGGGCGAAAGCCCTGCCGAGATGACCAGCGCCTGCGGGTCTGCCGTTTTGATCCCTACGTAACATTCGCGGAGCACTGCCACGTAGTCGGCGGCGTTGGGGACCAGGCCATTCCACTCACGGGCCAGATTCGGCTCGTTCCAGACCTGGTAGCCGGCTACGCGCCCTTTGTACCGTTCCGCCATCGCATGGCAGAAGACGCCGAACGCCGGCACGTTTACCGGCAGCATCCGTCCATCAGTATCCGGTTCGGTGGGGATAGCCCACACAGGCGGCTGATCGACGCGGAAGATCAGGTTGACGCCCGCGGCGGCGGCCTCATCCACGATGCGATCGGCGCCGGCCCAGATGTAGATGCCCGCCCCGTGGTTTTCAACGTCTAACCATGCCAGCCGTTGCTTGACCCAGGTGAAACCGCCATCGCGCACCAGGCCCCAATCGCGCCGGACGGCAGCCCAGGGATCCCACCACATGTGGATGTTGATGCCGTATTCGGGCGAGTCGAAGCGCCGCGGCACGGGCCACGGCGTCGGCGTTGGCTCCGGGATTGGGGTGGGGCTCTGCTGTACCGGGAAAAGGATGGATCGCGTTGCCAACAACCATCCGGCGAATGCCAGAAGCGTCAGACCGGCCAGCGTGCTAGCAACCAGAAGCCCCCGCCGTGGTTGGCGCTGCTTCTGCGTCGCTTGTGATGGATCGGGAGCACCTTGTGCCATTTCGTGCGTCGTCATCATTGCGAGCGGCGATTAGGGAATCTTCGGCATCTCCCCGAGTGCGTTGTAGGCCGGACGCGCGGCGCCTTGCAAATCCAAAATGCTGTACGGCGCGTTGGGATCAGTTGCGCCGAGGCCGCCTTTGTACGAGTAGTCCAGGTTCCACAGGAATGCCAGATGAACAAAGCCCCACTCGCGCATCAACTGGAAGGCTTGAACGGTCCATTGGGCTTGCTCCTCCAGGGTGTTGTCGTCGGCGAATTCGAAGCCTGGCGGCGTGCTGTCAAACCCTTCCGCGGTGGCCCAGCCAAACTCGGTGACGCACAAGGGCTTGTTGAAACCTGCTTTCTGAATCATGTCGTGATAGCCCCACAGCGTGCTCTTGAATGACCAGGAGTGATCGGGGTTGTCGAACGGCCCGCGGAACTGCGCGGTGGGGTCGTTATAGCCTTCGTCCCACGCCACGTCTGGCGGCATGTTGATGCCGTTGTGGTGCGCACCCACGCAGTCCGCATAGTTGAGGAACCCCGCGTCGAGCATCTGCTGGAAATAGACGAAATCGTCCATGTAGATCACGCGGTTTGGATTGGCGGGATCAGTCGCCGAAGCGCCTGTCGGTGACAGCGCACCGCTGATGACGATGATGTTGGGATCGCGGCTCTTGATAGTCTGGTACGAAAGGCGCAACATTTCCACGTAGCTGGCTGCATTGACACCCTGAGCGGTATCCCATTCACGATCCAGGTTTTGCTCGTTCCAGACCTCGATGGCGTGGATTTTGCCTTTGTAGCGCTCGACCATTTCACCGAGGAAATCGGTGAACAGCGTGATATCATTGGGTGGGGCAGCCTCAGGGTTGTCGTCGAAGTAGGTGCGGCTCCATTCAGGCGCGCCTACCACACTCAACATCACCTTGAGATTGCGCTCGTTGGCAAACTCCACCATCACGTCATAACCGCTCCAGTCCATCTGACCAGGGGCAGGTGAGAAGTGATCCCAGCGCACCTGCTGTTTGACCCAGGTGAAGCCGAGCTGGTAGGCGATCTGATCGAGCGTGTAATCCGGCATACTGATGGCGTGCGCCGCGATACCATACCCGAAATCACCCCACGGCAGCGGGGGATAGATGGGGACGTCTTGCGTCTCGCTTTGCGTCTCGCTTGCCGGTGTCGGTGTGGGCAGCGTGACAAAGCCTTCCGGCGTTGTTGTTGGCTGACTAGCCGGCACCGCTGCGGTTGCCGCCGGGGTAGCCGGCACTTTTGTTTCCGGTGTTTGTTTTTGTCCCCCTGGTAGCTTGATGACGCCGAAGACGCACAATAGAGCCAGTAGCAGCAGGCTGCCCCAGAGGCCGACTGCGCCAATCAGCTTGCGCCCTTTCAATCTAGAAAAAATATCCCCAAGGTGTTGCAAAAATGGACTATCCATCGATCCTCCATGGTGTAGTTTATATGAACACGATCAGTAGTAGCCAGATGATCAGGACCAGACTACTGCTGATCAGTCCGAATATAGACGCCGCTTTGTAGCGGTAGCGTGCGAGTAGCGCCCCCAGGCTCACCGCTATTCCCAGGACACTGGCGTTGACAACAAACTGCCATACCAGTAAAAGCAGTGTGTCGGATGGTTCCCAAGCCCCCAGCAAGCTGATAGCGACAGGTATGCCGAACGAGAGCATCAATCCGCCCAGCGAGCCTATGCCCAGCAGCCCGCCAAGCCACGGGAAGATGTTGGGCGCGACGAACCATGTGTGTTTTGTGGGTGTCGGCTCGATCACTGGAATTTGCGCGATGTCATCCTGGTATTTCTGGAACCGTCTGTAGCTCCGAAAGGTCTGGTAGGCCATATAGAATTGCAGGAGAGAGAAGAAGATCCAGCCGGTTTGCCCGATGACGAGATTGCTGATGCCCGCCCATGCCAGTGTGACCGTGTAAAGGACGTACATCACCGCATCTTTGAAAAGGAAAGATGCGGCGCCGACCATAAACAAAAGCCAGGCCCATCCGACGCCGTTGATGCCTGATATAAACAGATTGAGCACACCAAATCCCAAAAGCCACCATGCCCAGGAGCGCATATCCTTCAACATCGCGGCTTGCGCCATAGAGGGAAATGCTGTGCTTAGTGGTATAGGGCCTGTGGTTGTGGTACCCGGTGTTGTATCTTGCGGCTCAGTAACGACCTCCCCAACCAAAGCGTCCGCAGCGGCTTCAGGGACGTTTGTCTCCGCCCGGTTCTGTTCTTCTGCTGTGCTGGCGAGCTGTTCGGCCGGTATGTTGTCTGTAGATGTCGTCATTGCTTACGCCCAGCCCAGGTCTTCTGCCGACTGTCGTTTATACGGTGTTTCACTTCCCGCTTTCCCCTCCGTTTCATCCGTAGTTGCGTGATCATGATCTTCTGGCGGCCCTTCGGCCAGCATCCGGTTTTCGACCCGGTCCGTGAATGCCACCGCACCAGCCATTTGACTGGCGTCGGAGGCGTTCATTGATGCTGTGAGGTCATCGACCAGATCTGTCACGTCAGCGTCGGTCGCACCCTCGGCACGCCGGGCCAGTAGCTCGCGGTACGCCGGGCTGCCATAGACGCCGTCAGCGTCTGCAAGGCGTCCGGAATCCTGCAAGAAACGCGCGACGGCGCGTGAATCCTCGGCATCCACCTGGGTTGCTGCTTCGCGTAACTGGTGCTCGTGGTGTGCGTCACTGCGTACCACGTTGGCTGCCGTAATCAGGCGTTCGACCTCGGTAGTTCCGCAACGGGGGCACGGTGGCGGCGGCGCATCGATGCGTCGCGCCAGGTGCCGGAAGCGCCCTTCACAGATGGGACAATAGTATTCGTAAATCGGCATTGTCTTTTACATTCACAACAGGCTCCCGCCTGTATTAGAACGGGAGCCTGATTGCGTCTCCACGGATAGTGAGTATACTCGCCTTCCTTAAAGGGGCAAGCGCACGTGCGGTGCCTCTTCTTTACGAGTCCGATCTGGGCGGTGTGAGGCTCGGTTGTGTGCAGATAATGACCTGCTCACCAGTACGGTCGGTGTGGAGTGCGTACGTTTCCGCGCCGCTCTTCAGGGTGATACGATATCCTGGTGTGATCACCATCAGGCAATATTGTCCCCGCTTTTCGCATCCCAGACATGAGTTGCGCCACTCGACAGCAGTGACATCTACCACCGTTACGGATTCCCGGGCAACGCCTTCTTGCTCGACCAGCGTTTTGATCGCCGCTTCCACGGCGGGATTATCACGGTAGGCTGAAGGGACTGCTGACTTGACAGACTGTTCGCAGACGACAAAGTGCTCGCGATTTTCGGTGGTGTGGACGTCGTATTCCTGCCCTTCGTCATCCACGAAGACGATGCGCCATCCAGGTGTAACTACTTGTGCGTAAGCCATATCCGGTTGCGGGCATCCCAGGCTCATATCAGGCCAGGTCACTTGTTCGGTAGTGACCACCGTCAGCGCTCTATCCGATAAGCCTAGCTGTTCGGCGACTTGCATACGCAGCTCTGACAACTCTTGTGCTTCTGCGTCCGATCCAAGCTGCGGTACCGGCAATGGCGAAATTGGCGAAACGGGTGCGGTGGGCAGCGGTGATTCACCTGGCCCGGCACCGCTGTCTGCAGTTGGCTGCGCACAGGCGACCAGCAGCATTGTCACAATTGTCATCACTAAAACAACCTCGAACTTCTTCATTCTAACCTCCTCACGTTAGCACATTATACCATTCTCCATTTAGAGACGTGCTCCATGCACGCAAAGTTCCCTGAGAACTGCGCGTGGTTGACGTTTTTGAGAATTCGATAGATACTGAGAGTCGTAATGCGTTACAGAAGGCGGGAGCAGGACTTTGTATGAAGGTTCTGGATCACTCCTCGACTATGTGATTAACGACTACCAGACTAACAACGATCAGACTATTTTCAGGAGGCGATGATGATCGACAGAGCATGGGATATTGCCAAGATGATGGGTTACAGTAGCATCGACGCGATTTTGGAAGCGATTGGCAGCGGAGAATTGATTTTGGTGAAGGTCACTGAAGGACAGCGGTCGAAAACAGCGGAGTGGATTCGCGAGCACCTGGCTATCGCGCGTGGCGAGGATGCAGGGGTGGCCGTAACGCTGGAAGACATCGCCGACGCCCTGGACCTGGCGACTGAACTGGCGCATTATCCGGCAGACGCTGACGTTTGCGATATAGATTTACCATACGGCTGGCCGAGTTACTGCGAGCGGAGCTTACTGCAATAATCGCGCGCGTCGGATGCGCTGCCAACTACGGGTGACGGGCCACGTGTACGTTGATCTGCCGTCCATCTGACGTCAGCGCAATTGCGCCGGCCTCGCCGGTGCGGTAGACGGGCTTGTCCATCACCCGTGCCAGCACTTCTGGGTCTGGATTGCGCGCGTCATCCCCGGCGCTGATGACGACGACCTCTGGCGCGACGGCTTGCAGAAAGGCCGGCGTGGAGGCTGTTTTTGCGCCGTGCCGGGCCAGGAGTAGCATGCTACTGCGCAAATTCTGGCCTTCGCGTGCTACCAACGTCTCTTCTGTTACAGCCGTGGCGTCGCTGCCAAAAAGAAAGCTGGTGTTGCCGTAGGTAAGGCGCAGCACCAATGGGCCGTTCGCGCTGCCAGGCTCGGGCCACAGCGTTTGCAACGTGACGCCCGTGCCCGTGCTGCCGGCATCGAGTTCCCACGCCATACCGGCCCACAGCGTCCCCACACTCCCCGCCGGGCGCTCTGCCAGGAGCGCATCCCATCGTTCGTAGAGATTGCCGCGCCCGGTTTCTGGGCTGACGTTCACGAAATCGACGGTGTACCGCTCCAGCACTGGAATTAGCCCTGGCAAGCGGCCTGATGTGGGCGAGGTGAGGATCACCATATCCAGTCGTCGGTCCCAGAACGGCATCTGCTGCCCCAACTGGGCGAGGGTTTGTGGGGCGTTTGCCCCGCCGTCGATCAACACCTGCTTGCCACGCGGCGTCTGGATGAAGATCGCGTCACCCTGACCTGCATCCAAAACGACGACGTGCAGACGGCCATCCGGCGCGGCGTAGAAGTAGGCGCACAAGAGTATGGGCAGGGTGATCATCGTGGCGATCTGCCACTGGGGCACCTTTTTGAGCGCGAGCCGGGAGCGCTGCCGCTTTTCGACTGGTTGGCTAAACCACCACGTCACTGCCCCCAAGGCACCGTAGTACCCCCACACCAGCGGCAGCGTGATATTGCCCAGTTCCACCGAAGCCAGCGGAAAAGTCGCCGTCCAGCGCACCACGCTAATGGTATAGGCGAGAAACACCCAACTGAGCCAACTCAGAATCTGCCCCAGTGGTCGCAGGAGCAATCCGGCAATCAGCGCGACTCCACCAAACAGCATAACGTATTGTTGTGCTGGCAAAATCAACAGGTTTGTGAGTAGCGTCACCAACGAGAGGCGGCGGAACACGCCAATGATGACACCGGTGGTGGTGATTTGCGCAGCAATGGTGACGATAAGGGCTTCGCTCAGTAGACCGACAATCTTCTGCGCGCGTTCCTCATCGGTGAGGCGTTCGAAGAGGCGCTGGAACCAACGCGTGACCGGTTCGGTGTAGAGTATCAACCCCAGGGTTGCCGCCAGGCTGAGTTGAAACCCCACATCCCATAGCACGTAAGGATTCAACATCCCCATAACGAGCACCGCTGCTGCCAGGGACGTCGGTCCGTGCGTTGCGCGTTCTTCGCGCCGCGCGAGGATCATCACTGTCCCCATGATCGCCGCGCGCAGCACCGCTGCCGACGCGCCTACCAGGATGGTGTACAGCCACAAACCCACGAGCGGCAAAAGCGTCTTCCCACGTCCTTTGAGCAACCGGTCGGCCATCTTGATGAAGACACCGGCGATGATTGTCAGGTTGAAGCCGGAAATGGCGACAATGTGGCTGGTGCCGGTGGCGACGAAGGCTTCGTCCAGGTCGGTGGAGATGCCGCTTTCGACGCCGAGGAGGATGCCGGCGAGCAGTGAGCCCTCCGGCTCGGGCCAAATCGCCAGCAGGGTCTCGAGCGTGTGCGCTTTGAGGCGGTAGAGCCATTCCCACAGAAAGAAGCCGTGGTGCGCGTCTATCACGTTAACGTCGGCCCGGCGCAACAGCGAGTGCACACCCTGGCGGGCCAGATAGTCACGGTAGGAGAAGTCTTCAAAGACAGGCGGTGTCTCCAACAGGCCGGTGGCGTGGATGAGATCACCGTACTCAACGGCCGTATAGACCGGCGCTTTGACGAGAACGCACCCGTGCAGAGGCACCGTTGTGCCGTCGGCGAGGACGAGCGACCGGACGTCGAGGTGCAGGTTGGTGAGGGTGGGGCGACAGTCGGGTTCGCGGTTGACGACACCCTGGAGGGTAACGCGTCCGCCGTCGTTGTAGAAGGCAATGTGGTTCGCGTCGATGCGAGGCTGGGCGCTCAAGAGCCGTCCCGCGCCGACGAGCAAGCCAATCAGCGCAAAGGCAGTGCGACGGGCGGCACGGTGTTGTCCCCATCCGGTTTGCAGGAGGAAAGCAACAGGGAGCGCCAGGAGCAACCACGCAGCGGGAAAAAGCGCGGCCTGGGCCAGGAGTACGCCTCCGGCCCAGGCCAGAACGAAGATCACAAGTGGGGTCATCCCCAGTGGGCACCATCGTTTGTGGCGTCAGCCGGCGATGGCCTCGCTGAGGGAGCGGATGTCGTAGAAAGGACCGTCGGTGGGAGTGACGCAGCGGACGCGCAGGGTTGCCAGGGGGTGCTGGCGTCCGTCGATTTCGATGTAACCTTGAGCGCAGGCATCTTCGCCATAGTGAGCGGTCAGGGATTGCGCGAACGCGGCTTGAACTTCAGCTTCGAGCGCGGCGGCACGTTTCTGGTGGGTAACGACGATGAAGTCGTCGTGGCCGCCGTAACCGATGAAATCATTCTCAATCTCGTCGTGGGTCAGGGCTTCAGCAAGAAGGCGAGCTGTGCTTTGGAGCAGCTTTTCGCCGGCCATAAAATCATAGGCTTCGCGGAAGAGATCGAGCTTGAGGATACGGAAGTGCATCAGCGCCCAATCGCCCTCCGGCGCGCGCAGAAGGCTGAGCAGTTCGTCGTGCACTTGTCGCCCGGCGGGCAAGCCGGTGGTGGGGTCGGTAATGTTTTCCAGATTTTTGCGGTTGATCGCGTTGCGCACGCGCAGGGCGACGAGTTCTGGGTCGAGTGGGCTGTCGATAAAGTCGTTGGCGCCGCTTTCCAGGCTGGCGATGCGCTCTTGGCGATTCTCCTCATCGCCAAACAGCATGAGAAAGGTATGTTTGGTGCGGTTGATCTCGCGAAGACGGCGGGCTACTTCCACGCCACTCATGTCGGGCAGGCTGGTGCTAATGAGGATAACCTGGGGCATAAAGCGGGCAGCAGTTTTAAGGCCGTCTGCGCCACTGGTGGCTTCGGCTACTTCCAGCCCTTCCTGAATGAATTGTTCGGATAACAACTCACGGTTGCCATTATGGTCTTCAATAAGCAGAACTCGCCCTTCCACGTTTCACTCCTTGAACCTGGTCAATATAGTACTTAGAATCTATCCGAAAATTCACCGGGCGCAGTATTTTGCGCCTAAAGGCACGGGTGAAAGGGTGTTTTTG
>JBNGDO010000124.1:0-15493 GCA_049975385.1 Anaerolineae bacterium
GTTTATCGGGATTGCTTGTGTTAGGACTACTCATACCTTTTGTGGCCCTCGCCAACGCCTTGACCGCGCCGGGGCCGCTCTTTTACCGCCAGGAGCGGCTGGGCAAAGGGGGACGCCCCTTCACGGTGATCAAGTTCCGCTCAATGGTGTGTGATGCAGAGAAGTACGGTGCGGTTTGGGCTGGCAAGAACGATCCACGTATCACTCTGATCGGTCGGTTTATGCGCAAGGTTCGGCTCGACGAAGTGCCGCAATTCCTCAATGTGCTGCGCGGCGAGATGAGCTTCGTCGGCCCGCGCCCCGAGCGCCCCCATTTTGTAGGACAACTATCGCGCGCATTCCCACTCTACCGGGCCAGGCATGCCGTCAAGCCGGGCATCACCGGTTGGGCGCAAGTCCATCACGAATACGGCGACTCCACTGAGGATGCCCGCATCAAGCTGGAACTCGACCTTTACTACGTCAAACATGCTGGTTTTTACCTGGATTTACTCACTGTACTGCACACGGTGCGTGTCATTATCGGTTTCAAAGGGCAGTAAGTGTATATGGCACAGAATCCTGAAATGACACTCCAGCACAAGCATCTCACACGCATCTGGATCGCGATCTTGGTATTCTCGGTTGTCACACGACTTGGGCTAGCTCTTTACTACGGCAACTGGGTGCCTACTGAGCACGATGATTACAGCTACTCTTCCCTGGGTCTGCGTCTGGCAACAGGGCATGGCTACACTTTCGATCGGAACTGGTATCCCTTTACGCCGGCAGAGACACCTACGGCACACTGGTCGTTTCTCTATACCGCCTTCATTGCTGCTATCTATGCACTGGTTGGGTTTCAGCCCGTAGCGGTGCGCCTGCTCAATGCCGTGCTTGGAGGGATGCTTTTGCCTTGGATGACGGCGTGTCTTGCCCGGCGTCTTTTCCCGAATCGGTCTTGGACACCTCTCATCACAGCTCTGGTCACGGCGGGATATGCTTTTTTTATCCTCTTCGCTGCTCGAATAATGACTGAGACTTTTTACATCATCACGCTGCTTTGGTCTTTCGAGCGCGCATTGGCGTTGTCTGAAGATTTCGCGACGGGACGACCGGGGTGGGGTGCGGCACTAGGATTGGGTGTGAGTCTGGGACTTACGGCTCTATTCCGCCAGGCCATTCTCCCGTGGGTGCCGGTTCTTTTCCTGTGGCTTCTCTGGCGGGCTTGGCGTGGAGATAGGCGCAAATTCATCCGTTTGCATCTTCCGGCGTTAGTGCTCGCGGGACTGGTACTCCTTGCCTTCATCCTTCCGTGGACCTATCGCAATTATCGCGTCTATGGCGATTTTCTGCTCCTCAACTCAAATACCGGCTACGCGATGTATTCCGCCCAGCATCCGATACATGGGACACACTTCCAGGCCTTCGAAGCAGCCCCACTGCCCGACGAACTGTGGGGCCAATTGTCCACTGAAGTTGAATGGGATCGTGCCTTGATGAGCCGGGGGATTGGGTTCGTTGTGGACGAACCGCTGCGCTACCTGCGCCTCTCATTGAGCCGGGTGGGCGCTTACTTCGAGTTCTGGCCGACGGATACTTCTCTGCTACACAATGTTGGACGTTTGCTCTCTTTCACGCTCTACCTTCCGTTCATGCTCTACGGCTTCTACCTGGGGGGCAAAGCCCCCACCACACCGGCGCTGTCGCGCCTTGAACGTCCGACCACCCTGCTCTACCTCTTCATGGTTTTCTACAGCCTGCTGCATATCCTCACCTGGGCCATGCCGCGTTACCGGCTTCCCGTAGATGCCGTGGCGATGCCCTTTGTAGCGCTGGCGCTGGAGCGCCTCTTCCTTTTTGCACGAGGACGGCTGCGCCCCAGTTAACTGCGAATCACGCGAATCTGCTAACGCAAAAAGATTCGCGTAGATTAGCGAGATCAGCGGTTGATTTTGAGATCGGAGGATTGATGCACATCTGTTATCTTCTCCTTTCGCCAACCTTTGGTATGCACCAATACACCGCCGACTATGCAAATCGTATGGCTCAAGCGGGACACAAGGTCACTCTTGTTACGACGGAGCACTATCCTGGGCACCGTTATCTTCCGGCCGTGGAAATCCTCACACCAGTCACTCAGCGGGATAGGGGCTTTTCACTTGGTGGGCTGCGTGTCTGGGAAGTGCGGCCTGCCATCGACACCATTCTGGAGCAGAAGCCGGACATTGTACACATCACCGGACCGCATTTGTGGAACGTCATTGTTCTGCGTGCGCTGCGGAAGGCCGGTATTCCGGCTGTCCACACCATCCACGACCTTGATCCTCATCCGGGAGCGGCTTACGGGCCGCTACTTCATCTGTGGAATCGCGCCGTGCTGCGCAATGCGGATCATATCCTTGTCCACGGGCAGTGTTACCGGGAGCGTCTCCTTAAGCGTGGCATGGTGCCGCACGACGTCACGTACACGCCGTTGCTGCACCTGTTTCTCGGAAGCGCCTGGATAGAGCAACTCGACCGGCTGGTTGATGGCGTAGCTTATGAGCCTTACGTGCTTTTCTTCGGACGCATCGAACTATACAAAGGTGTGGTGGATCTAATCGCGGCCTGGGTGCGATTGCCCGAGGCGTTGCGAACACAGATGCACCTGGTTCTGGCCGGCCCTGGGCGCATCGAAGCCGTGTGGAAAGATTCGCTCCCTGCGGGCGTTGAGGTGCGCAACCACCTTATCCAGGACGAGGAAGCACTGACATTGTTCCAACGCTGTGCCCTGCTTGTGCTACCTTACATTGGCGCTACGCAGTCGGCCTTGATCCCCGCTGCGTATTTCTTCCACAAAGCCGTGCTCACCACATCCTCCGGCGCGCTCCACGAATACGTCGAACCGGGTGCAACGGGCTGGGTTGTTGAGCCAAAGCATCCCGCTTCTCTTGCGCGGGCGCTCACCGAGGCGTTATCCGATTTCGACCGCCTGGCGCGTATGGGTTGCGCGGGGCGGCGCTGGTACGACGAGCAGCGGGAAGCGGAGAACGTAGCAATAGAGCATCTGTACATCCGGCTTGCTGGTTGAAAAAACGCTAATTGAGAGGTCAGTTTATGAGCAAAATACTCTTTCTCACACAGGTTTTACCCTATCCCGCCCATTCGGGGGCGAAGATACGCGCCTATTACGTACTACGGCAACTGGCGCGACAGCACGAGGTGACCTTGCTCTCTTTTGTCCGTGAGGACGATAAGCCTGAGGCCATCAAGCATCTGGAAGACATTTGTGGATCGGTTTACACGGTGCCAATGCAGCGCTCTCTGTTGCGGACTGTTTGGGCCGGGGGCAAAGCTGTACTTACGGGCCAATCGGTGATTATCGTGCGCGATGAGATGCCTGAGATGCATCGTGCTATCTACTGTCTATTGGCAGCGCAAGCATTCGACGCGATCCATGCCGACCAGACCTCTATGGCGCAATATGCGCTTTACGCGCAATACCTGAACACCGACATGTTCGATCGCCCTCGCATCCCCGCGGTCCTGGATGCGCATAATGCCCTCTACCGCATTCCTGAGCGCATGGCACGCCACGAGCCCAATCCACTCAAGCGTTGGCTTCTCCAACGGGAAGCGCGCGTTTTGGCACGTTACGAGGTGGAGACCTACGACCGCTTCGATCACGTCGTTTTTGTCACGGCTGTCGACCAGGAGGAGATTTTACAGCGCACGGCTCACACTGCGCCGGGTATTGATGCTTCCAAAGCGTCTCCCGCCCGTCCCCATCCCTCAACTTCTGTCATTCCTATTTGTGTCGATACCGACGACAAGCCGCTCGTTACCCGCTGTGAGCGACCTCTCGCCGTGACGCATCTCGGTACGATGTTCTGGCCGCCCAACGTTGAAGGTGTGCTCTGGTTTGCGCGTGAGATCTTCCCGAAAGTGTTGGCGCAAATGCCGGAAGCACGTTTTGTCGTGGTAGGGAAGGACCCGCCCCAAGAAGTGCAAGACCTTACGCTCCAGGTCCGTAACGTCCAGGTGACGGGTTATGTACCTGACCCGGATCCTTATCTGACAGAGACCGCGGTTTTCATCGTTCCCTTACGTGCGGGCGGAGGGATGCGGGTCAAGATCATCGATGCCTGGTCGTGGGGATTGCCGATTGTCTCGACGAGTATTGGGGCTGAAGGGATTGAAATTGCAGAAGGCGAAAATATCCTGATAGGGGATACATCGGAGGCGTTGGCGGCGGCCGTGGTGCGGGTGTTGAAGGAACCAGCGCTCGGTGAACGGCTCAGGGCGCAGGGACGCGTGTGGGTCGAAGCGCACTATCACTGGCGCAATGTCTATCCTGCGTGGGAGGATGTGTATATAAAGCTCATCGGCGGGGAGATGGCGTCGCCTTGAAACTGAAATGTAAACCGTAAGCCTTCTTGGCATAACGTCTTGCCTTTGCTGCATTGACTTCTGGTATAATAGAAATCGGGAAAGAGACTATGGAACTTATAGAATACTGGAACATCTTCAAGCGTTGGTGGTGGCTCATGGTCGCCTGTGTTTTGGTGTCCGCCGGTTCGAGCTACATCGGTACGCGGGGAATGCCGCGTATCTATCAAGCCACGACGACGGTGGTGGTTGGACAAACTCTGCAGCAGGCCAACCCTACCAGCGGCGACATCTATATCAGCCAGCAGTTGGCACAAACGTATGCGCAGATGGTAGTTCGCCAACCTATCCTCGGTGGCGCGGCGCAAGCCTTGGGGTTGACATATACTCCGTCAGCCAGCACTATCTCCACGCGGTTGGTGCCGGGCACGCAATTGCTGGAGATCAGCGTTCGCGATACGATCCCCGAACGTGCGAGGGCGCTTGCTGACGAAATCGCCAATCAGTTGATCCTGCAAAGCCCCACTGGACGCGAGGAATCCGAGCGCCAAACCTTTGTTCAGCAACGACTGGCGGGATTGGAAGCCAATATTCAACAAACTGAAGATAAAATAGCCGAAGAGCAGGCCAAGCTCGAAGCGGCGAATAGCGCCCGCGCTATCCAGCAGTACCAGGCAAATATTGCTGCCCTTGAGCAAAGATTATCTACCTATGAGTCCACCTATGCCTCGCTCTTGATGTCTGTGCAAGGAGGGACTAACTATATCTCCATCGTTGAACCCGCGACTTTACCCTCTTGGCCTATCAGTCCTAATGTACCTCAGACGGTGTTGCTTGCAGCCGCCATTGGGTTGGGACTGGCGGTGGGCGGCGCCGTGCTCATCGAGTTTCTCGATGACACCCTCAAATCACCGGACGAGGCTGCCAGGATCACCCAGCTCCCCGTGCTGGGTACCATCGCCCGTATCGAGGGTGAGAGCTATGCGGAGAAACTCATTGTCCACCAACAACCTCTCTCCGCCGCTGCTGAGGCTTATCGTGCGCTGCGCACCAACATTCGTTTCTCCTTCGTTGATCGACCTATGCGCACATTGATGGTGACCAGTCCCGGACCCTCGGAGGGGAAAAGTCTGACGGTTGCGAATCTGGCGGTGGCGATGGCCCAATCTGGACTGCGGGTCATCATGGTCGATACTGACCTCCGTCGTCCTGCGCTCCATAAGTTCTTTAGTGTCTCCAATACGGAGGGGCTGAGTAGCATTATATTGACCCTCGAACCCGAGCCAGAACTTTATTTGCAGGACACCGGAGTGGATAATCTCCGATTGTTGCCTTGCGGTCCTCTGCCGCCCAATCCCGCCGAGATACTCGGCTCAGAACGGATGGGGACTGTGATCGACATCCTGCTGGACAAAGCCGATCTGCTGATCTTCGATAGCGCGCCAATCCTGGTCGTCACCGACGCGGCAGTCTTGGCAACGCGTATGAAGGAGGGTGGCGTGCTGCTCGTAACTGATGTCGGCAGAACCCGACGAGGACTAGCAAGACGAGCTGTGGAAGAGTTGAAACGTGTGCATGCCAACTTGCTGGGTGTGGTTGTTAATCGGATCACTACGCACGCGGGTAGTGAATACTACTATCAGTATTACCAGGACTACACTGAACCGGGCGATGATGAGCAAAAGCGCCTTCCACGTCTCGCTAGACTACAACGCTCGCTGTTTAGACGCTCTAGTAGCGATAAGAATGATGGATCTGGAAAGCCGGTTGAAGAAAAATTAGAAGAACAAGAACAGGTATAGACGCTGTTTGTAGCACTGTAGTTTTTTTGGGTCTACGCAGATTAGTGGGGTCACGACGGGCTTTTGTTCCACTTGATTGCCAAAATGCGCCCAAAAGCAAGGTGGGCGTCCCACTTTTGATCAAAAGAGCGGTCAAAATAGGGATCAGCGCTGTTTTTACCCCACAAATATGTGTAGAGCCGTTTTTTTATGACCTGCCTGAGAACGTCCTGGCCATTCGCCGGGACGTTTTTGCTATAGGAACATATCGAACTAAAATGTGGACCCCCAGCGGATTATGGCGTAGCTCGTATTTGTGATAAAATGGGAGCATGAGTACGACGATGAAGACTCTGCCTCTTCTGACGACCAAACTCTATATCCCTTCTCCGCACGCGAACATGGTTGCACGTCCGCACCTGCTCGCGCGATTGGAAGAAGGGCTGCGCCTGGGACGCCGTCTCACCCTCATCGCCGCACCGGCTGGCTACGGCAAAACGACCCTGTTGAGCGAATGGGTGAATCAGGGCACCGGCGAATCGACCGAACGATACTCTACCGCCTGGTTGACCCTTGATGAAGGGGATAGCGATCCGGCGCGGTTCTGGGCTTACCTGCTCGCTGCGCTGCGACCGACGGTTGAGGTGGACATCCCAGATGCCTTGCCATCACTGGCAGGGGCGCAGATGGTTGACCTGGCAACGCGGTTGATCAACCAGATCGGAGCCGTGCCCGCTGACCTGCTCCTGGTTCTCGATGACTACCATCTGGTAACAGCGCAACCTGTGCACGATGTGCTTGCCTTCCTGCTGGATCATCAGCCGCCCAATTTTCACCTGGTCATTGCCGCCCGCGCTGATCCGCCGTTGCCGCTGGCTCGTCTGCGTGCTCGGGGCCATTTGACGGAGCTGCGGCAAGCCGACTTGTGCTTCACACCGGAAGAAGCCGCTGCGTTTCTAACCCAGCGTATGGGGTTGAACCTTGCCGCAGCGGACGTCGTC
Organism: Anaerolineae bacterium; assembly: GCA_049975385.1. Taxonomy (GTDB): domain Bacteria; phylum Chloroflexota; class Anaerolineae; order B4-G1; family SLSP01; genus DSWT01. Next base: position 7,133 of record JBNGDO010000124.1, read on the forward strand.
GCTCTGGATAGGCGCACCGAAGGTTGGATCGCCGGACTGCACATGGCAGCCCTGGCCCTGCAGGGGATCGGTGCCGAGCGCGATGCCGGCGCGTTCATCGCTGCGTTTACCGGTGCACATCGCTACATCCTCGATTATCTGCTTGAGGAAGTTCTTAACCGCGAATCCCAGCCAGTGCAGACCTTTCTACTGCAAACCGCTATCCTCGACCGTTTGTGCGCCCCGCTCTGCGACGCTGTGGTGGAACATAGCACGGATTCCCAGGCCGTTCTCGAATATCTGGAACACGCCAATCTCTTTGTCGTGCCGCTGGATGGACGCCGGGAGTGGTATCGCTATCACCGGTTGTTCGGCGATTTGCTGCAGCAGCGTCTTCACAAGCTGTGGCCCGATGTCGTACATTCGTTGCATCGTCGCGCTAGTACGTGGTACGCAGCCAATGATGATATCCCTTCGGCTATTGATCACGCGCTCGCAGCAGAGGATTTTGACAGGGCAGCGGACTTGATCGAGCATGTCGCCGAATCTACACTGATGCGTGGCGAGACGGCGACGCTGTTGCGCTGGTCGGACGCGCTGCCTACTGAAGCGATATGTGCCCGCCCGACTCTCTGCATGTTGGACGCCTGGGTGCTCCTGCTCTCTGGCCGGCCATTGGATGTCGTCGAGGCGCGCCTTGCTGCGGCTGAACCGTATAGCGAGCGAATCCCAGGCCAGATTGCAGCTCTGCGTTCGTTGTTGGCGGCCTATCAGGTCCGCCTCGATGATGCTCTCCGGCTGGCGCGTCAGGCGTTGGTCGAATTGCCGGAAGACAATGTCCTGATGCGAAGTTTTGTGCTGTGGATTTTGAGTGCGTATGGCGCGTTATATCGTGACGCGGGTGACGTCGTTATACCGCTTGACCAACTAGCGCGCATCGGGCTTGACAGTGGCAACGTGTTGGTTGCGTTGAGCGCCCTGACGCAGCTCGCGGAGGCTGAACGGCGGTGTGGGAGACTTCACAAAGCGTGGACGCTCTACCAGCGCGCGTTGGATCTGGCGGTAGACGCCCAGGGGCAACGCCTGCCGTTGGCCGGACAGCCCTTGATGGGTTTGGGCGACCTGGCCGGTGAGTGGCATGATTTCGAAGCGGCGGAACGCTATCTTCGGGAAAGTATCGTGCTCACCGAGCAATGGAACGAAATCGGTGCAATAGAGGCCTATCTGGCGCTGGCCTGGCTCAAATGGGTTCAGGGGGATGCAGACGGCGCTCAAGCGGCGATTGACACCGCGCGACAGTTGGCAATCCGCTTCGACATTACCGAGGTGGATGACTGGGCGGTGGCGTTGACGCAGGCACGCTTTGCGCTGGCGCAGGGCGATCTGGCGACCGCGCAACGCTGGATTGAGACCCAGGATGTGATGAGTTATGCGGATGAGCCTTTGCCGGAGGCATACGACACGCAGCCGTTCTACCGGTTGCGCAAGTATGAATTGGTTGTACTGTCCAGATTGCTTATCCTACAGGGAAAAGTTGAGTATGCATTGGGTGTGCTAGATCGTTTGTTGCCTGTGGCTAAACGGCAACAGCGCCCATCGCTCATCATTGAAATCCATTTGCTTAAGGCTTTGGCCTTCAACAAATGCGGTCATCGCGATCAAGCTATGACTTCTTTGGAGCAAGGGCTGAAGCTGGCTGAACCAGAGGGATACACACGTCCCTTCGTGGATATGGGGGAACCCCTGCGATTGTTGATTGCGGATTTTAGATTTTGGATTGGGCGACAGCAACGAGGTGAGACTGCTGCATCTGTGTGTGCCTATGCCGAGAAGCTGTTGTCTGTGTTAGAGGGCGCTTCCCTTCCACCTCACGAGATGTCTTTCTCCGAAGTTGAAAATCCAAAATCCAGAATCGAAAATTTTCTCGAGCCGTTAAGCGAACGCGAAATGGATGTTCTGCGATTGCTGGATTCGTCGTTATCGACGACTGAGATCGCTGATGCACTTTTTATCTCTGTGCATACCGTGCGTTCGCATCTCAAGAATATCTACAGTAAATTAGGCGTTCACAGTCGTTACGAAGCTGTGGCTCAGGCGAAAGACATCGGCATACTTTGACCTGAGCACTTCTGACAGGTATCACCTCACATCCCTCACCGTTACGGTGAGGGATGTTTTGTAGAATCCCCAATTTTGGGGATGACAACTCACCCATTATCCAGTTATACTGCCAGTATAGAGGTAAATGATACCTCGATCCCTGAAGAGGAGCGTGACGAAGATGGTACGTGATGGCGACCGAAGGCAATCAGCATTTTACCACATTGCCGTGCAAGGAGAGTTGGACGTGGAATGGCAGGAATGGTTCAGTGGGATGAAGATAACCGTCGCCCAAGACAAGGATGGCGTAGTCACGACGCTGAAAGGTTTGGTCGCCGATCAAGCAGCCCTGCGTGGTATTCTCAACAAGCTTTGGGATCTTAATTTGACGGTCATCAGTGTAAGACGTGTAACCTAGAAAATGGGTATACTTAAGGTAGTATCAACACAGGAGGTATGCAATGAACCTGTATGTATTACCATTGGACGATCCACAAGCGACTTTGGATATAGTTGGCGGGAAGGGGGCATCGCTGGCGAAGCTGGCAAACGCTGGGATGCCTGTCCCCGGTGGCTTCCACGTCACGACGGCTGCCTACAAGCAGTTCGTGGCAGAAAATGACTTGCAGTCACGCATCCTCGCCGCGCTTCAGAATGTGGACGCGACGCAACCTTCCACGCTGGAAACGGCCTCGGCCCACATCCGCGCCCTCTTCACCCAATCTCCTATCCCCCCCGCCATCGCCGACGCCATCAGAACTGCCTATGCTGACCTGGAAGGCAGAACATCGGTGGCGGCAGGAGAATCGCGAAGCGATTCTCCCAAGCAACGGACGCAGTCCGTTGCCGTTGCCGTGCGTTCTTCCGCCACCGCCGAGGATCTTCCCGACGCGTCATTTGCTGGACAGCAGGATACCTATCTGAACATCCAGGGCGTGGACGCCGTACTGGACGCCGTCAAGCACTGCTGGGCCAGCCTGTGGACGGCGCGCGCTATCGGCTACCGGGCACGGCAGGGCATCGACCCCGACGTTGTGAGCCTGGCGGTCGTCGTGCAGGCGCTCGTGTTTGCGGACGCGGCGGGCATACTATTCACTGCAAACCCGCTCAACGGGCGGCGCGACCAGGCCGTCATCAATGCGGCGTGGGGATTGGGTGAGGCCGTTGTCGGCGGGTTGGTGACGCCGGACTCGTACACCGTGGATAAAGCCAACGGCCAAATCGTCGCGCGCGAGATCGCCGACAAGCAGACGATGACGGTTCGCACGGCAGAAGGCACGGAGGAGCAGCCGGTGTCCGAGTCGCTACGGCAGGCGTCCTCGTTGACGGATGCGCAGGTTGTCGAACTGGGGCGGCTTGGGGCGCAAATCGAGGCGCTGTACGAGATGCCGATGGACGTCGAGTGGTGCCTGGCGGACGGGCAATTCTTCATCGTGCAGGCACGGCCCATCACGGCGCTTCCGCCAGAGGCACCTGCGTCCGAGCCGGAGATTGCGCCACCTACCGAGTGGCCGATGCCCAAGCCAAAAGGACAGTACGTGCGCGCCAGCATCGCCGAGTTGATGCCAGAACCGCTGACCCCGTTGTTCGGCACGTTGGGCCGGGCGGCCATCAATGCCGGCACTCAGAAGCTGATGGCTAAACTTGGGAAGATGAAGACGGTGGGAATGGAAGAGATGGTCGTCACCATAAACGACTATGCCTACTATACCACCAGCTTTACAGCTAAACAGTTATTTATGCTGTTGACCCATGCGCCTTTCACCATGCCGCGCATGATTCGGGATGCAGAAAAGTACTGGCGCGAGGTGGTTCACGTTCGTTATGCCGAGACCATCGAGCGGTGGCAGAGCAAGCCTCTGGAGGAATTGCCCGCAACGGATATCCTGGTTGGCGTGCGCGAGCTTGCCGATGCCTCGTTCGACGTGTATGCTGCTTACCAATCTGCGCTTTTCGCCAGGGCCAACATGAGCGAGATGCTGTTTACCGGGGTGTATGACAAGCTGATCAAGCGCGATGATGATCCCGAGGCCCTGACCTATCTGTTGGGGTTCGAGAGCACCCCCATCCTGGCCGAAGAATCGATCTACGACATTGCCGAGTGGTGTCGCACGCGCCCCACGCTGGCCGCGTATGTCACAGAGACACCGGCACCACAGCTTGCGGCACATCTGGAAGGCCCTGCACCGGACGGGGTTGAATCCGAGGACTGGCTTGAATGGCAGAACCGTTGGGATACACACATGCGGCAGTTCGGCCACATTATCTATGACCTCGATTTTGCCAAGCCGCTGCCGGTTGATGATCCTGCGCCGCTGCTGGACACGTGCAAAATGTTCCTTGGCGGCCAGCTACCCAATCCCTATGAGCGCCAACGGGCCACTGCCGAACGGCGCGAGCAGGCGACGCAGGCCATGCTCGAACGATTGAAGGGCGTGCGCCGGTGGCTCTTCGACAAGCTCGTCCACTGGGCGCAGGACAGTGTCCCGCTGCGCGAGGAAGGATTGGCCGATCTGGGCCTGGGGTATCCGCAACTGCGCCCTATGCTGCGAGAGCTAGGGCGCCGGTTGGTTGAATCCGGCGCACTCTCGCAGGCGGACGACGTCTTCTGGCTGGTTGAAGACGAGGCCGATCAAGCTGCTGAAGTGCTCGATAGAGGGGGAGCGATCCCATCCTTTGTTGCGCCGGTCGAGAGGCGCAAAGAAGTCTGGCGCGCCGAGAAACGCACTACACCTCCGCCGGTGCTCCCACCAAAGTCAAAGTGGATGGGATTGGACCTGGGTATGTTTGTGGCCGCCGAAGATGCCGAGCAGACTGGCGATACCATCAAAGGAGCCGGGACGAGTCCAGGTCGTGTCACAGGCACAGCTCGTGTGTTGCACGGCCCAGAAGACTTCGATCAGATGCAACCGGGTGATATCCTGGTCGCCAAGTTTACCACGCCGGCATGGACGCCGTTGTTCGCCCGCGCGGCTGCCGTCGTCACCGACATCGGTGGGCAATTGAGCCATGGTAGCATCGTCGCTCGCGAGTACGGCATCCCGGCGGTGATGGGAACTGGGGTAGGGACCCAACGCATCCAAAGTGGGCAGATGATTACCATCGACGGCGGTACGGGCGAAGTTGTGCTCCACAAATCAGAAGCCCCGCAGGGGCCGCCTACTATAGAGTGGGAGCCCATAGAATGGGAGCGACCCAATCCCAAGGGGCAGTATATGCGCTCCAGCGTCGCCGATTTGATGCCGAATCCACTCAGCCCGCTGTTTGAAACACTGGCCGTCCCGACGATTGCCCGCGAGGGTGTCAAGGAAGTGATGCGGCCTTTGACCCGCTCCGAACCGCAGTTGCCGGACTATATCGTGACCATCAACAGCTATGTGTACATCAATGGGACGTACACGCTACGTGAGTGGTGGTGGATTCTCACCCGGATGATGCTTGCGATGCCGCGCATTATGCGCGAGGCCATCCCGTTCTGGCGCGAAGAGATCCGTCCGCAGTACGCGGCGACGGTCGCCCGCTGGCAAGATCGCGCGCTGGAAACGTTGTCTGTGGATGAATTGTGGGCCGGTATCCAGGAGCTCAATAGTGCGGCGATGCTGCACTTCTCATCGCTGTTGGTGGCGACGACGGGTGCGTCGGCTGGCGCGGAAATGTTGTTCACCCGCGTCTACGACAAGCTGATCCGGCGCGATGGCGATCCGGCAGCGACTGTGTTCCTGATGGGCTATGACAGTACTCCTATCCAGGCCGAAAAATCGCTCTATGACCTGGCCGAGTGGGTGCGCTCGCATCCCGACCTGGCTGAATACATCCTCAATACGCCTTCCGCCGACCTTACCACTCATCTATCCACTGACGACTCCTTACTCCCTACTGCATACTCCCTACTCCCCGACTTTCGCGAACGCCTTCAAACCCACTTGGACACCTTCGGCCACATCATTTACGATCTGGACTTCGCCAAGCGGCTGCCGATGGATGATCCTACACCGATGCTGGAGACGATCAAGATGTACCTGCGCGGGCAGGGTGTCAGCCCGCACGAGCGCCAGCAGGAGGCCGCTGCAAAGCGTGAGCACGCTGTCGAGTCCACGCGTGCCCGGCTCAAGGGGCTGCGTCGCTGGGCTTTTGAGAAGACGCTCAAGATAGGCCAGTCGATGGCGCAGGTGCGCGAGAATGCCCTCGCCGACATCGGTCTGGGCTATCCTGCACTGCGCGCGATGCTGCGTGAATTGGGAGGCCGTTTTGTGCGGGCCGGAGGCATTGCGGAGGCAGAGGACGTCTTCTGGTTGCGAGCGGATGAAGTGCAAAGTGCGGTGGTCGCGCTTGATCGCGGTGAGCCACTCGTAGACTTGACGGAAAGCGTCGCACAGCGCAAAATCCGCCACGCAGCGCTCGAGCGCGTCACCGCCCCGCCGATGCTACCGCCTCGCAAGAAGTATATGGGAATTGATATGGAACACTTCACACCGGCGACCGAGGAGAGCCAGGGTGACGGGATGCTCAAGGGGATTGGAGCGAGTGCGGGGCAAGTGACGGCTGCTGCCTGTGTCCTCCACGGTCCAGAGGATTTTGATCGGATGCAGCCGGGTTGCGTGCTGGTTGCCGGAACCACCACACCCGCGTGGACACCGCTGTTCGCGATGGCTTCAGCCGTCGTTACGGATGTCGGTGGGCCACTCTCGCATGGCTCCATCGTCGCCCGTGAGTACGGCATCCCGGCGGTGATGGGAACAGGCGTCGCCACCCGGCACATCCAGAGTGGGCAGACGATCACGGTCGATGGTGGTGCTGGCACTGTAACATTGCTCGCGGGTTGAGAATACCACACAAACTAGTGTTTAGCAGTGGTTGGATGAAAGCTTTCACAGATTGGAACGCCGTCATCTCGACGGCAGGCCAGCAGGATGCTGGCGATCCCAGTTGTTTTACAGGAGGAGGATGGTTATGACAGAATGGAATGCTACCTTCACGGGTGATTACCTGTGGACAAACATGAACGTGGGCGAGGTGTTTCCTACCACGGCGACGCCGAGCACCTGGTCGGTATGGCAAGAACTGTTGAGTAACATGTCCCTTGGCGACATTCCTGCCTACGGGAACATTGCCGGTCATCTTTACCTGAACTACAGTCTGACGTACTCGTTCTTGCTCAAGACCACGCGAAAACACACGCGCGCGATGGCCGTGATCGGGGACGCGATCGGTACCCCGCCGGACGGTGTGGAGATTCCCTCGTTCCCCGTCTCGTGGGGAACGATCATATTCCGGCTGGTGCCCCGAGAGTTTGGCAACGAAGTGAAGAAGAACAAGCTACGGAGATCTGCGCCTGAATTCCTGGCGACGGTACGGGAGCGGTGCCCGGAGTTGAAGCGGCGGATAGAAGAAGCGCAGGGGGGAGCGTTGATCTCTCTGTGGACGGAGGAGGTCAGGCCGATGTGGAAAGAGGTTTATCTCCTCCAGGACAAGATGAACGAGGAACTTGCCGCTTTGACGCGCAAGCTCAAGGCTGAGTTGACCAAGCTTTTGACAGAGGAAGACGCTAACGCGCTGCTCGCCACGATCAGCAACGCCGGAGAGTTGGACAGCCTAGGACCACTGGTAGGTCTCTCCAGGCTGCGGCGTGGGGAGTTGAGCCGCGATAAGTACATGCAGCGCTACGGTCACCGGGCGGCCTACGAGAACGAGCTATCCGAGCCGCGTCCGCACGAAGACCCAACCTGGCTTGACCGGCAGTTGGCGGAATTCGACAAATCACCGTTCAATGTGAACGCGATGTTGGAGAAACGCGATGCCGAATTCGACGCGCTCCGGCAAGAGATCGCGCGTCAGTTGCCTCCAAATAAGGCCCGGACCATTGAGCGTAAAATCGGCGAGGTGGTCACAACGAATACGCTGCGCGAAGCAACGCGGTCCGAGATCACACACACAGTCGACGTGATCCGTACGTTTTTCCTGCGCGCCGGTGAGCTTACCGCTCTCGGCGACGGCGTGTTCTTTCTGACGGTTGACGAGGTCGTTGCCGTGTTGTCCGGCGACGCGTCGTCGGCCGCCAATATTTCCGCTCGGAGAGAACTCTACGAGAAATACAAGGCCCTGCCGCCCATGCCGAGGTGGATTCGCGGTCGCTTCGATCCGTTTGAGTGGGCGGCCGATCCGAACCGCCGGATGGACGTCTACGGTGCCCGCGCCTCTGTGGCCCTTGCTGCGCCGTGTACTGGCAATGTCATCAAAGGACATCCCGGCTCCGCCGGGCATGTGGAGGGGATGGTGCGCCGC